>JAFSBD010000169.1 GCA_017442025.1 Clostridia bacterium | reverse complement strand
GCTCCGCAGTGGGCGGCTGGAGGATGCGCCGGACTGCGAATTTCGCGGCTATCGGGTGTATCTGCCGGGTCGGAATGCCTTTGACGATTTTAAAAAGATGGTGGATACCATCGTCTATTATAAATATAACTATATCTCCCTTGAGGTGGGCGGCGCGATGGAATATAAGCGTCATCCGGAGATCAACGAAAAGTGGCTGGAGTTCGTTGCCGATAACCGCCGCTATTCGGGCCGCACCGCCGAGATCCAAAATACCTGTCCTTGGGCGAAAAATTCCATCCATACCGACAACGGCGAGGGCGACGTTCTGACCCGGGATGAGGTGCGGGAGCTGATCGCCTACTGCCGCAAGCGGGGGCTGGAGGTATATCCCGAGGCGCCCACCCTGTCCCATACCGATTATATCTGCCTGGCCCATCCCGAGATCGCCGAGCGGCAGGATGATCCCTATCCCGATACCTATTGTCCCTATCATCCCGATACCTATAAACTCGTGTTCGACGTATTGGAAGAGGTGATCGAGGTCTTTCAGCCCAAGCTGATCAATATCGGCCACGATGAGTTTTATTCCATGTGTGTTTGCGAGCGGTGCAAGGATAAAAAGCCCCATGAGGTGTTTGCCTACGATGTGACTAAGATCCACGACTATTTGGCCGAGCGGGGGATCCGCACCGCCATGTGGGGCGATAAGCTGTTGCCGGTGGTCACCAACGACGGCCGCACCTACGGTGGTGCAGGCAGTGATCGGCTTTCCAGCTCCGGAAAGTACGTTTATTTTCCGCCTACCTTCTATTGTCAATTTATGCTGCCGCGGGATATTCTGATGCTGCATTGGTATTATTCCTTCGGCATTCAATACGATTACGTGTATCATACCCAAGGCTATGAGGCGGTCTACGGCAATATGGCGGTATCCTGCGTGGATGAATGGCGGCATCGCCGTCAGCTGGGCATTAAGGGCGGCGCCTGCTCCAATTGGGGCTGCAACGATCCCGAGTATATGCAACGTAACGGTCAGTATGCCAACCTGATCTTCGGTGCTTTTGCCCTTTGGAGCAAGGATTATGATAACCACCGCATGGGCGAGCTGCTGGGGCTTACCGCCAAGGAGGCCTACCATCTCTGCCACGGAAACGTGCAAAAAGGCACCCATATTGAGATCACGCATACCACCGACCTTTATCATAAGTATTTGGCCTTTTGGTGCGGCTATTATATTGAGGATGAAAAGTATCATATGGGCAACTATAAGGTGACCTATACCGACGGCACCACAGCCCTGCTGGAGGTTAAATACGGCAAGAATATCTCCAACGAGCAAACCCCCTGCGCCTGCGATGCCGATAACTTTGACCATGTGAATTTGGATTGCAACCCCTCCACCGAGATCTTCTATTCCACCATCCCGATGCGGTTAAACGGAAAGACCTGGTATAAGACCGCCTATCGCAATCCCTACCCCGAAAAAACCATTGAGAGCGTAGTGTATCAGCCGGATACTGAGGCCAAGGTGGAGATTTTGGAGGTGAAATATTGATATGAAAAAAGGATTAGCGATCCTTTTGGCAGGTTTGCTGGCATTGAGTATGGC
>JAFSBD010000168.1 GCA_017442025.1 Clostridia bacterium | reverse complement strand
GCGGTACCCCCCGCCTGCAAAAACTATAAAAAAACGACCGCCTGCCCCGCAGCGCGCGGGATCAGCTTTGGGTCCTTGCCGATGGGCAAGATCGGGTGATCTGGGCGCAAGGGTATGGCGCGGCATCGGGATTTGCACCCGATGATGCAACAAAACGGGTTTATACCGTTGAGATTGGGAATGCTAAAGGAGATTAGGGAAAATGACCGTGCAAGATCATGCAATTAAAGAAGTTCTTTATTCCGAGGAGCAGTTATCTGCCAAAATCAAGGAGCTTGGCGCCGCCATCACCCGCGATTATGCGGGCAAGGACCTTTTGATGGTCTCCATCCTCAAGGGGAGCGTGATGGTGATGGCCGACCTGATGCGGGCGGTGGATCTGCCGCTGGGCATCGATTTTATGAACGTTTCCAGCTATGGTGCAGGCACCGAGACCAAGGGTGCGGTAAAGATCCTGAAGGATCTGGATGTGGATATCAAGGGCAAGGACGTTTTGATCGTTGAGGATATCCTCGATAGCGGCGTTACCCTCCATAACCTGATGAATCTGCTTCGGCAGAGAGGCCCTGCATCCATCGAGATCTGCACCCTCTTTTCCAAGCCGGAGCGCCGCCAGGTAGAGGTGGAGGCCAAGTATATCGGCTATGAGATCCCCGATGCCTTCATTGTCGGCTACGGGCTGGATTATGCCGAGCAGTTCCGCAATCTGCCCTATGTTGGCATTTTGAAAGAAGAAGTATATACCGATAAGGAGTGATTATAGGTTGAATATGAAAAAAAGACCCGGCGCGCAAGGGCTGATCTATGCCATTTTGCTTTTTGCCGTTGTTTTCGGTGCTTTTTCCTTTTTTAATAAAAAGGAAGCGCCTAAAAAGATTTCCTATGGCGTGATGGTCAGCCATTTCAGCAATCAGGAGGTGGAATCCTTCGAGCTGGAAGGGGCAAAACTGACCTGCAAGCTGAAGGACGGTAAAACCGTTCAGCATACCCTTTTGAGCCTCGGAATGTTTGAGGCTGAGGTGATGCCGATGGTGCTGGAGCAGCAAAAGGCGGGCGTGATCAAGGATTATGATTTCAAGGAAGGGTTTGTTTTGCCCTGGTGGGTAAGCTTCCTGCCCTCGCTGTTGCTGATCGGTATTGTGATCTTCTTCTTTGTCATGACCACCCGCCAGATGAACGGCGGCAAGGCCCCCGGCATGAGCCGGATGCGGCTGAAGGGGGATGTCAATGAAAAGGACAAAAAGACCTTCGAGGATGTGGCCGGCGCAGAAGAGGAAAAGGAAGAGCTGGTGGAGATCGTCGACTTTTTGAAATCGCCCCGCAAATACCTTGAGCTGGGCGCGCGCATCCCCAAGGGCGTTTTGCTGGTGGGCCCTCCGGGCACCGGTAAGACCCTGCTGGCCAAGGCGGTGGCAGGAGAGGCGGGGGTACCCTTCTTCTCCATCTCCGGTTCGGATTTTGTCGAACTTTATGTCGGTATGGGTGCGTCCCGTGTCCGCGAGCTGTTCAGCGAGGCCAAGAAAAATAATCCCTGCATTGTTTTTATTGATGAGATTGATGCGGTGGGTCGCCGCAGAGGAACCGGCCTTGGCGGCGGTCACGATGAGCGGGAGCAGACATTGAACCAATTGCTGGTGGAGATGGATGGCTTCGGTGCGCATGCGGGGATCATCGTTTTGGCCGCGACCAACCGCGCCGATGTTTTGGATCCCGCCCTTTTGCGCCCCGGTCGGTTTGATCGGGAGGTTTATGTGGGCTATCCCGATCAGGATGGCCGCGAAGCCATTTTGAAGGTTCATGCCCGCGATAAGCGGTTTGCCGAAGAGGTCAACTTTGCCAACATTGCAAAGGGCACCATCGGCTTTACCGGCGCGGATCTGGAAAACCTGCTCAATGAAGCGGCGCTTTTGACCGTTCGCCGCGGCAAGGAGCTGATCGGTCAGGCGGAGATCGAAGAATCCATCATGAAGGTCATTGCAGGCCCCGAAAAGAAGAGCCGTAAGGTGGTGGAAAAAGAGCGCCGCCTCACCGCGTTCCATGAAGCGGGCCATGCGGTGGTCGCAAGATTTTTGGAGACCGCCGACCCGGTCCATGATATTTCCATTGTGCCCCGCGGTCGGGCAGGGGGCTATACCCTTTCTCTGCCCCAGGAGGATCTCTCCTATTCCACCAAGAAGGTGATGTTTGAAGAGATCGTCAGCCTGCTGGGCGGTCGGGTGAGCGAGCAGCTTTATCTGGAGGATATCTCCACCGGCGCGTCTAATGATATTCAGCGCGCCAGCAATATCGCCCGCCAGATGGTTACCAAATATGGCATGAGCGATAAGCTCGGCCCCATCCTCTATGGCAGCGAAAGCGAAGAGGTATTCCTGGGCCGCGATTTCACCACCCAGCGCAGTTATTCCGAAAACGTTGCCGCCCAGATCGATGAAGAGATCAAGGCGATCGTGGAAGAGGCTTACCGCAAGGCAGAAGAGATCCTCAAGGAGCATGAGGCTGAGGTGCGGGCAACCGCCGAGGCCCTCTTGGAGAAGGAGCATCTTTCCGGCGCAGAATTTGCCGCCATCTTCGAGCCCAAGGCCGAAGAGCCTGCGGCAGAAGAGCTTCCCGCCGAGGAAGAAGCTCTCGTCGAGGAAACCCCCGCTGAGGAATAAAAACTCTCAATTTATTTTAGGCGAGATGTCGGCAGGGTGCCGACTCGATATATTTGCAATGGCAAATGCGATATAATTTTGCTTCGCAAAATTGCGATATGATATTCATTCCTTCTCGCTTTTGAGGCTTCTCAAAAGCATCTCGCAGACGTAGTCTATATCGAACTTTAAAACCCTCTTGCAAATGGCAAGAGGGTTTTGAAGTATATCGAAAATTCCGAAGGAATTTATATCGCTGCCAAGTGCCGTTAAGG
>JAFSBD010000167.1 GCA_017442025.1 Clostridia bacterium | reverse complement strand
CCGGATAACATTCTTTTCTTGGTTTCTTCCATGACGATTCCCTCTTTTTCGTAATTTCTGCGTTTTAAATAAAAAATTATAGGTAATTTTATACAACATTACATATTGAAAGTTCAAAAAATTTGTGCTATTATATAGTCAAGGAAAGGGTGATACCAATGTACAGATAACCCCGGTGGTTCATCGAAAGCAACGCAGAATAGACCAGCTAAGATCCCGAAAGTGTTCGTTGGATACGAAGGCAGACTTTGGGAGGAAGTAAACGGAAAATATTTTGCAGGAAATCCAACTAAGGATCACGGTCCGTTCGATGAACGCCAAAAACAGACTGCAGCCTGATAAAAGAATATTCCAACGCGCAAAAGGATCTTGCTTGCAAGAAATATAAAATATAGAATGTTGCGCAATGATGAAGGTTCAAAGAAGGATGGTTGGCAGTCGAAAATCAATAGAAAGAGAGGTTGAAATATGTTAGATATTAAGAGTGAACAGAAATGACCCTTGATTTGATGTTAGGTGAAAGATAGCATCGGTCAAGGGTCATTTCTATTTTATAAGGTTGGAGCGTGGCAACGCTCTTTTTTTATTGCTCAAAAGAAGTTATTATGGTATAATTGGATAAAAAAACAAAAAGGATGTTTAAAAATGAAACGAATTGTTGCATTGATATTGACCCTTCTTTTGATGCTCAGCCTTCCTTTTGCCGCTTTTGCAGAAGGATCCAAGGAAGCCACTGTGCTCTTTACCCATGATCTTCATTCCCACTTTCTTCCCTCCCCCGATGGGCAGGGCGGCCAGTTTGGCGGTTATGCGCGGCTGACCACCGCCATTAAGGAGCAAAAGAAAAAAGCTCCCGATGCCATCTTGGTGGATGGCGGCGATTTTTCCATGGGCTCTCTTTTCCAGACCGCCTATGCCTCATCCGCGCTGGAGCTGAGGATGATGGGTGCCATGGGCTATGATGCCACCACCTTCGGCAACCATGAATTTGATTATCTGCCCAAGGGGCTGACTTCTATGCTCAATGCGGCCGTTGCCGCCAAAGAGCCCCTCCCCGCCCTGCTGATGGCCAACTATCAGCCGCCCCAAGAGGGAGAAGAAGGCTATGATCCCGCCCTCCAAAAGGCGATGGACAACTATGGCGTGAAGGAATATATGATCCTGGAGCGGGGCGGCATCCATTATGTCCTTTTCGGCCTCTTCGGAATCGATTCCCATGACTGCGCGCCCAATTCGGGCATGATCCTGCAGGATGCCGCCGAAAAAGCCCAAAAGATCGTGGATCAGGCGATAGCGGAATGCAAAGCAACCTACGGTGCGGATCCTGTCGTCATCTGCCTCTCCCATAGCGGGACAGAGGATGGCAAGGGCGAAGACTATGATTTGGCCAAGGCCGTCAACGGCATCGACCTGATCATTTCCGGCCATACCCACACCACCCTAAAAGAACCCATCGAAGTTAATGATACCTATATTGTTTCTGCCGGAGAATACGGAAGATATCTCGGCGTAGCTACCCTCTCCGTAGGCGAAAAGACTGCCCTGACCGATTATCAGCTGATCCCCATCGACGAAACGGTAGCGGAAGATCCTGCTATGGCCGCGCGGGTGGAAAAGGCCAAAGCCGATGTAGAGAAAAACTACCTCTCCCAATACGGCCTGACCTTCGATGAGGTCCTGATTGAAAATGATATTACATTTGATACCGTAGACGATGTTTACGCCACCCAACATGAATCCACCCTTTGCAACATCTTTTCCGATGCCTATAAATGGGCGGCCGAGCTTGCAACAGGCGAGCCTGTGGATATGGCGCTGACCGCCGCAGGGGTGATTCGCGAAAGCCTGCCCCTGGGCAAGGTAACCGTCTCCGATGTCTTCAACGCCGCCTCCCTGGGCGTGGGAACGGAAGGGGAGCTGGTGGCCGTCTATATCACCGGAAAGGATCTTAAAAACGCCCTGGAGGTGGATGCCTCGGTCCAACCGCTGATGAGCGGCGCCCAGCTTTTCTGCTCGGGCGAGGAATATTCCTTCAAT
>JAFSBD010000013.1 GCA_017442025.1 Clostridia bacterium | reverse complement strand
CAAGAGGGCCGCTTTCATTTAATTTTTTTGTTTTTTGCTATCGCTTTTTAGTACAATTAAATTGTACTGAATGCTCCAACACAAATGAATTGTGATGGAGGCGATATACATTTAACATATCTCGCCTGTGGCATATCGAAAATTCCGAAGGAATTTATATCGCGCCGAAGGCCTTTAGATTTCTTCAATAATTTTCTGCACCCAATTCCAGACCCGCTCGGAGGAGGAGAGGGAAAGGGTTTCGCGGGGGGTGTGGATATCCTTCATATTCGGGCCGATGGAGACGGCATCCAGCCCCGGCAGTTTTTCATCAAAAAGGCCGCATTCCAGCCCCGCATGGAGGGCAACGGCGGTGGCCTTTTTGCCCGAAAGGGCTTCCCATGCCTTGGCGACCGTTTCCCGCAGGGGGGAGTTTGCGCGGTATTCCCAGGCGGGGTATTCGCCGTCCGTTTGGGCGGAAACGCCGCACTTTTCGCAAAGGGCCAGCACTCGCTCGGCCAGCGCGTCCCGCTCGGCATTTTTCATGCTCCGCAGGGAGGTGAGCAAGAAGAGATCTTCCTGTTCGGTACGCAGGATGCCGCAGTTGAGGGAGGTCTCCACCAAGCCCTCGATCTCCGCGCTCCATTTCTGCACACCGTCGGGCAGGGAAGAGAGCAGAGCGATCACCCGCTCGGAGCATTCCTTTGCCATCATCTTCTCGGCGGTGGCGGTGGAAACGGTAACGGTGAGGTCGGGGTCGCGGTCGCCGTATTCGCGGCGGAAAAGGGCGGTGAGATCCGCGCCATCGATGGGATGGTCGATCACCGCTAAGGCGGTGGCCTCATTGGGGATCACATTCGCCTTATTTCCGCCGTTGATGGCGATGAGGCGGCAGTTGAGCCCCGAGAGGATCTTGCCGAGGATCATATTGGCGTTGGTGCGGCCCTGATGGATCTCCGCGCCGCTATGGCCGCCCTTCAGCCCATCCACTTTAATTTGATAGACCTGCCCTTGGCAGATCTCCCATTGGAGGGGGATGCGGGCCGAAATGTTCCGCCCGCCCGCGGAGGATACGATCATCACGCCCTCTTCCTCGGAATCCAGGTTCAAAAGCAGGCGGCCTTTCAGCCAGGCGGGATCAAAGCCGATGGCACCGTCCATCCCCGTCTCCTCGTCGGCGGTGAAGAAGATCTCCAGCGGGGGATGGGAGAGGTCTTTTTGCTCCAAAAGGGCCAGCCCGATGGCAAGGGCGATGCCGTTATCCCCGCCGAGGGTGGTCCCGTCGGCAGTGAGTTGGTCGCCGTTATAAATCAGCTTTAAGCCGTCGGTCTCAAAATCATGGGAACTGCCCGCCTCTTTTTCGCAGACCATATCCAGATGCCCCTGCAAAATGAGGGTGGGATGCTCCTCCTTGCCGGGGGTGGCAGGCACACGGATCAGGCAGTTATGAAAATCATCCTGCACCGCCTCAAAGCCGCGGTTTTTTGCAAATTTGGCGCAATAATCGCTGATCGCGGCGGTATTGCCCGAGCCGCGGGGGATGGCGGAAATTTCTTCAAAGATCTCGAATACTCGTTTCATGAATAGCTCCGTTTCTATAAAGTAGTTT
>JAFSBD010000166.1 GCA_017442025.1 Clostridia bacterium | reverse complement strand
CATAATTTTCACCGATCATACCATCGGCCTTGAAACCGACTGTTACATCGGCATCGCCCAGAACGGCATCGTTCTTGGCGGTGAGTTTCAAAATGAAGGAGGGAGCCTCGGCAATCGCGTTGGCAGAAATAAAGACAATTGCATAGGTGCCGTTGGCGTTATCAACAACGGGGATACCGGTTACGCCATCGGCGGTAACGGCCGCGATCTCAGCCTCAAACTTGGTGGCATCGAAGGTACCTTCATAGGTAATGGCCCAGAGGTTGCCCAGATAGTTCTCGGCGCTGATGCCGAAATCGACGGTTTCGCCCTGCTTAACAGAATCGGCGCCCATATTGAATGCGGGAGCCATGAGAACGAAACCACTCTGGATCTCAACAACATCCTGCACCGGGGTAGCTACATAAGTCTCCGCAGGAGCGGGTGCATAATCAACACCGATCATGCCGTCGGCCTTAAACTTAGCAGTCAGAGCGGCATCGCCCAGAGCGGCATCATCCTTAGCAGTCAGCTTAACATGGATACCGGGTGCATATGCGATCACATCGGCGGAGATAAAGGCAACCGCATAGGTACCGTTTGCATTATCCACAATGGGAGTGGCGGTAACACCTTCTACCTCAACCGGCACAACCTCGGCGGTGAACTTCGAAGCATCAAAAGTACCCTCGATGGCGATACCCCAAAGGTTGCCGGGATAATAAGCGGTGCTGACGATGAATTCAACCGTCTCGCCCTGCTTAACGGTATCGGCCTGCGCGGTAACGGTGGGAGCCATGGGAATAACATCCTTGATCTCCACGTTCAGCGCGGGAGCGTCTTTCACATAATTGGTTCCGGGGACCAGCGTGAAATAAGAATTATCAGCACCGATGCTGATCACGCCGCCATCTTTGAAGGAGAAGTTGAAGATGGCATTGCCGGAAATATCTTGCAGAGCAGTGAAGGTCAGGGTCAGAGCCACAAACTCGGCATCACCCGCCATATTCTCGGCATTGATCCAGGAGACAGCCACTTTACCATCGTCCAAAACAACAACGGGAGCGTTTGCGCCCATTGCGATGGCTTGAACGCCTTCGGGAGCAAGGGCGACCAGATTCTTATCATAAGAACCCTCGATGGTCATAGCAGCCCAATCGCTTGCATAATTATTTACCTTTACCTGAACCGTTACGGTCTCGCCCGCCTTAACATAAGCGGGATCGCCCACAACGGATGCGGACAAGGTAACCTTCTCCACATTCTCAACGGCTACATCGGCAGTAACCGCCTCGGTGCTGAACGCGGTGAAGTTATTGGCAACATTGACCATACCGTCTTCTTTGAACCAGAAGCTGAAGGTGGAATCCCCCAGCTCGGCCTCTTCCTTGGCGGTAAAGGTCAGGCGCAGAATATTATATTCTTCCGCAGGAAGAATTTCCTCCGCACCAAGCCAAACTGCGTTGATATTCGCCTCGGCCTCTGCGCTCTTATCCAGCACAGGGACATAAGTCAGCGGCGAAAGATCGATCGCAGAAATATCCGCCGCCTCGATATCCCATTTGGCAGTATCATACTTGCCCAAAACGGTGATACCGCATAATGCGGCAGTCTGATTTACGACGTTTACTTCGATGGTAACTTTATCGCCGGGCTTAACAGCCTGCACATTATCTTCCACCAAAACTTCCAACGCCATATTATCAGCGGCGGAAGCCAGGGAGAAGGTGCATGCCATAGAAAGCAGCATGGCAACAGTTACAACGATTGCGCCTACTCTTTTAAACATAGGTTATCCTCCTTCAATACGCGCCCTATAAAAGGGTATAAAATCCCCCCAAGAGGTACGTATCCATTATTAGTTAGTATAATTATAGCAAAGCCCCTTAAAAATTGACATTACTTTATGTGTCTTTTTTAACACATTTTGCGTAGTATTGTTTCAAATCGGGAGAAATTCATTGTGCGGTTTTTTTATTCCTACTTGCCCTTTTTGGTTAAATTCAGTCATTCCGCACAAAAGAAAGGCAGGGCTTCTCCCAAAAAACGGAGAAAAACCCTGCTTCTATATATAAGGAAAGATTTAATCCAAAACCAAGCGGATGTCCGCCCCCAGGGAAGCAAACTTTTCAACGATCCGCTCATAACCTCTGCGGATATGGTCGATATCCTCGATGGTGGTGGTTCCCTGCGCCATCAAGCCTGCGATCACCATCGCCGCGCCGGCCCGCAGATCGCAGGCCCGCACCGGCGCGCCCAGCAACTGCCGACCGCCCTCGATGGTCGCCACCTTACCGGCCACCGCGATCTCCGCGCCCATACGGATCAGCTCCTCGGTATATTTGAACCGACTGTCCCAAACGCCTTCGTTGATCTTGCTGGTGCCCTCCGCCCGCAGCATGACGGTTGCCATCTGGGGCTGCATATCGGTGGGAAAGCCGGGATAGGGCATGGTCTTAATGTTGGCCTTTTTGAGAGGTGCGGTGGCATCCACTAAAATACTGTCGTCGAACTCCTCGATCAGAACGCCCATCTCCTCTAATTTCGCGGAGATACATTCCATGTGCTTGGGGATGACATTCTTCACCAAAACTCTGCCGCCGGTGGCCGCGGCCGCCGCCATAAAGGTGCCCGCCTCGATCTGGTCGGGGATGACCGCATAACTGCCGCCCAGCAACCGATCCACGCCCTGCACCTTGATGACATCGGTGCCCGCGCCGCGGATATTGGCCCCCATGGAGTTCAAAAAGTTGGCAACATCAACGATATGGGGCTCTTTGGCCACATTCTCGATCACCGTCAGCCCATCGGCCTTGACCGCCGCCAGCATGGCGTTGATGGTAGCCCCCACCGAGACCATATCCAAATAAATATCGTCGCCCTCCAGCTTCTCAGCGGTGCAATGGACGTTACCGTGAAGAATATCCACCTGCGCGCCCAACTGCTCAAAGGCTTTAATATGCTGATCAATGGGGCGCGCGCCCAGATGGCAGCCGCCGGGCAAGGCCACCTTGGCATTGCCGAACCGCCCCAAGAGCGCCCCCAAGAAATAATAAGAAGCGCGGAACTTGCGGGCATATTCATAGGGCACTTCGGTGCAACGCACCGCCGAGCAATCCACCTCTAAGGTCTTGCCCTCGGCACGGTTGACCTTCGCGCCCATGGCAATAAGGATATTGCAGATATTCTCCACATCGCTAATCTGGGGAACATTTTCAATGCGGCAGACTCCGTCTACCAGCATCGCGGCGGGCAGGATCGCAACGATCGCGTTCTTTGCCCCGGATATATCGACCTCGCCTTCCAAGCGGCAAGGACCGTTGATGATGATTCGGTCCATCTCTTCACCCGACTTTCAAAATTCTTACAATTATTATTCTACCATATACTCTATGAAAAATAAAGTATTATTCTTCCACCAATTTTTCAGGACGGTATTTTTTGATGATCTTTTGGTTGACCTTAATATCGGCATCGGCGCGCCACTCCTCCATGAGGGCGGCGATCTCCTCGGCGCAAAACTCCTCCAACGCCGATTGCTGGACGGTGGCAGTGAAGAATTCATCGGCCGTTCCATCGTAACGCTTGACGATCAGAAAGGCATATTCGCTGTCCACCAGGCGGATCTCGCCCACCTTCATCTCCATCGCCGCCTCGGTCAGCGCGGGATCGGTGCCGCTTTCTTGGGAGACCACCATCCCGTCCTCCGCGATAGAGGTGATGTCGCTATGCATCCCGATGAGATCCTCAAAGGTAACGGTCTCGCTCTCCCGCTTGGCCGAATCCAATACCTCCTCGGCCTTTTTGCGCAGTTCCCCCAGGGGCTTACCCTTGGCAACCTCGCCCGTTTCCTCATCCAGCTTGGAGATATAGACAAATTTCACACGGGCATAGTTTTTCCCATAATAGTCTTTGATCGCTTCAACGGAAACGGGATTTTCGCTCTCTTCTCCGAAATAATGCTTCAAAACGCGGCTCTTTTTGGCGGAATCATAGATCTCTTCCAAGTATTCCTCATAGGTATAAAACCCATCGGCCAAGGCCTGGTTGAAGGCGGACATACTGCCATAGGCCTCGATCATATCCGAAAGAGACTGCTGGATCACCTGATCCTCCTCTTCGGTGAAGGAAAGGCCCAGCTTATCAAACTGCAGAGCGTAGAGCTTATTCTGCACCAAGTAATCCTCCAGATAGTCCACAAATACCTGGGACATGGTGTTGCCATCCTCCAAGGGATCGGTCCAGAATTCCTTGGTTTCGGTCGCACCGAGGGCTGAGACATAATTCTCCCGCAGGGTATAAACGTTGCGTTTATAATCCCCTTCGGTAACCACCTTATCTTCCACCTTGATCGCATAGCCTTCTCCCTTGCAGGAGGCCAGCATCCCCAAGGTTAAAAATACGGCTATGAATGCGGCCAGGCCGCGGAACATCTTTTGCACACCCATCGCTCCTTTATAATTTCTGAAAAATAGTATACCATGGCAATATATTTTTGTAAATAGAGTTGTTTGTAAAGAAATTTCGTGCTAAAATGAATTGATATGAGAAAAAATGACGTTTTAAAAATTTATATCGAAGATTATACCGAAGAGGGATTCGGCATCGGTCGGGTGGATGGGTATGTTTTGTTCGTCCCCGGCACCATCGCAGGGGAAGAGGCCGAGGTGCTGGTGGTCAAGGCGGGCAAACGCTTTGGCTACGCCAAGCTGCTCAAACTGCTGAAACCCTCCCCGTATCGGGTGGACTCCGCCTGCCCCTTGGGCAGTCGGTGCGGCGGGTGCGCCTTCTGGCATCTTTCCTATGAGGAAGAGGTGCGGCTGAAGGGGGCGCGGGTGCAAGCCCAGCTGGAGCGGATCGGCGGGCTTTCGCTGAAGATTGCGCCGCCCATCGCCGCCGAAAAACAAACCGCCTACCGCAATAAAGCCCAATACCCCATCCGCCAAATTAAGGGCAAGCCCCAAGGGGGCTTTTATGCCCCGGGCAGTCATGGGATCGTAGGCGGTGCACCCTGCGCCATCCAACCGCCCATCTTCAACCAACTGCTGGAATGGACCCTCGCTTTCATGGAGCGGCATCATCTGCCCGCCTATGAGGAGCAGGGCTATACCGGCCTGGTGCGCCATCTATATTTGCGGCGGGGAGAGGCGACCGATGAGATCATGGTCTGTCTGGTGATCAACGCCACCGATTTTTCCTTAAAAGAAACCTTCGCCAAGGAGCTGACCGCCGCTTTCCCCATGGTGCGGACCGTTGCGATCAACTATAACGACCGCAACACCAATGTGATCTTGGGCAAGCGGACCGAAACCGTCTTTGGCCCGGGCTATATTGAGGATATTTTGCTGGGCAAACGTTACCGCATTGCCCCCCAATCCTTTTATCAGGTCAATCGGGCCCAGACGGAGGTGCTCTACCGCAAGGTGATGGAGCTGGCCGATCTGAAAGGGGAGGAGCAGGTGCTGGATCTCTATTGCGGCATCGGCACCATCGGCCTTTCTCTGGCAGAGCAATGCAAAACGCTGGTGGGGGTGGAGATCGTTCCCCAAGCGATCGAAAACGCCAAAGAAAATGCCAAACGCAACAACGTTTCCAATGCGGATTTTTTCTGCGCCGACGCCAAGGAGGCCGCCGCGCGGTTTGCCAAGGAAGGGCGGCGGTTTGATTTAATTATCGTCGATCCCCCGCGCAAAGGGTGCGACCAAGCCACCTTGGATGCCATCGCCGAGATGGCGCCCCAAAAGCTGATCTACGTTTCCTGCAATTCCGCCACCTTGGCGCGGGATCTGAAAATTTTGGAGCAACAGGGGTATACTACCCAAAGCGCAACCCCTGTGGATCTGTTTCCCCGCACCCATCATGTGGAATGTGTCGCGTATCTTACGCGACACAATGAATTGCCGTTGGCATGAATTGCGCGGGCGCGCATGAATTGACTTTGTCATGAATTGCCCTGCGGGGCATTAAGAAACTGCGGCAATTCAAATCATGGAGCGCATAAAGCGCGAGAAATCATGAAGCCAGCCGGCTTCAATTCATGACACACTGTGTCAAATCATTTTAACTTGGAGTTTGCAATGAAAGAAAATTTGCTTGTTGATTTATCAAAACAGTTTGCTGTTGACATCGTAAAGCTTTGCTCAGACATTAAAGAGCACAGAAAAAGTAATGTCCTGCTGAATCAGATATTACGAAGCGGCACCAGCATCGGTGCCAACATCCATGAAGCAAATTACGCCGCAAGCAAAGCGGACTTCATCAATAAATTTCAGATTGCTCTTAAAGAGTGTTATGAAACGGATTATTGGCTTGGTTTATTTAAAGATACGAACATGATAACAGCAGATGAATATAAGGATATGTTTGCAAAATGCAGTAAAATTCGCAAGTTGCTTATTGCTTCTATTACTACTGCTAAAAGTAAAGACCAAAATATAAAGACATGAAAAAAGATCTTTATAAAACCTGCAACCTTTGCCCGCGCAACTGCGGCATAAACCGCCGGCAGGCGGTAGGGCGATGCGGAGCAGGGGTGGAGATGACCGTTGCCCGCGCCGCTCTGCACTTTTGGGAAGAGCCGCCCATCTCCGGCGAGCGGGGCTCGGGGACCGTCTTTTTCAGCGGTTGTAATCTGGGCTGCATCTATTGCCAGAATCGGCAGATCAGCCGCCAAGCGGTGGGGAAGAAGGTAACGCCCGCTCAACTTGCGGCCATCTTTGCCCGCCTGGAAGGGGAGGGTGCCCATAACATCAACTTGGTAACCCCCACCCATTTCCGCCCCTCCATTATGGAGGCGGTAGCGAAGTTCCGCAACGCGGGCGGAAAACTGCCCATCGTTTATAATACCGGCGGGTATGAGACCATCGACTCCATCCGTGCCCTGCAAGGGACGGTAGATATTTACCTCACCGACCTGAAATACGCTGAGCGTACCTCGGCCGCCGCCTTCAGCAAGGCCGCCGACTACCCCACGGTTGCCCGCGCCGCCCTGAAGGAGATGGTCGCGGCGGTGGGTGCGCCCGCCTTCGATGAAGAGGGCATGCTCCGAAAAGGGGTGGTGGTGCGGCTGCTGGTGCTCCCCTCCATCGAGCATGAGGCGATGATGAACCTCAAATGGCTCAAGGAGCAGTTCGGCGACCAAATTATTATCAGCCTGATGAATCAATATACCCCCATCGGCGACGGTCTCCCCAAGGAATTGCAAAAGCCCTTGGAGGAGTCCGCTTATCAGAGCGTGGTGCGCTATGCCCGCACCTTGCATTTCAAATATGCCTATATTCAGGAGGGCGAAACCGCCAAAGAAAGTTTTATCCCTCCTTTTTTAGAAAAGGAAGCCATCCTATGAAATTACTTTGCCTGGGAGATGTTGTCTCCCAAAGCGGGATCACCGCCTTGGAGCGGGTCCTGCCCCGCCTCAAACAAAAATACCGCCCCGACTGCATCCTCATCAACGGCGAGAACAGTGCCATCGGCAACGGCATCGACCGCACCTCCGCCGAAGCCCTTTTCGCCCTGGGTGCCGATTGCATTACGGGCGGAAATCATTCCTTCCAGCGCAAGGGATCGGAAGAGCTCCATGAGGAGATGCCCTTTTTGCTCCGCCCTGCCAATTGGCTCGGCAATCCCTTCGGGCGGGGGCATTGCCGCATTGAACTGCCCCGCTATGATCTGCGGGTCATCTCTTTGCAGGGCAACCTCTATATGAATAAATGCGAAAATCCCTTTTTGGCGTTGGATGCGCTTTTAAAGGAGAGCACCCCGCGGGACATTACCATTGTGGACTTCCATGGGGAAGCCACCGCCGAAAAACAGGCCATGGGGCGGTATTTTGACGGAAGAATCTCCCTTCTTTTCGGGACCCACACCCACGTTCAGACCAACGATGCCCAGATCCTCCCCCAAGGGACCGGGTATCTCACCGACCTGGGGATGTGCGGCGCGCAGGAGAGCATTTTGGGCAAGGGGATCGAGCCCTGCGTTCATAATTTTATCGATCCCGAAAACCGCATGAAGATCACCGATGCGGGCGCGCCCTATATCGTTTGCGGTCTTTTGGCAGAAATCGACGAAAAAACCAAACGATGCACCGCCCTTGAACTGATAAATCTGCGGGAAATCGATTGACAAACGCCCATAATTATGCTAAACTTTCTTTTGTTCCACCCGCCGGTGTGGCGGAACTGGCAGACGCCCGGGACTTAAAATCCCGTGGGTAGCGATACCCGTACCGGTTCGATCCCGGTCACCGGCACCAGAAAAGAACCCTCTTTTGTCTACGGACAAAAGGGGGTTCTTTTCAATGAAATAAATCCCCTGCGGGATTTGTGAAATAATGCTTCGCATTATGAAATAGCTGACGCTATGAAATACGCTGCGGCGTATGAGGGATTTATTTTATTTCACATTTTGCCGCTAAGGCAAAATATTTCATAATCCGCAGGATTATTTCATATTGCATAGCAATATTTCATTAAGCAACGCTTATTCTCAACAAAAACACTGAGTACAACCCCCGAGGCGGTCGCCAAAAACCGAGAGCGCACTGTTACCGGTCTCAACTTTTTAACTTTTGACATTCAGTGAATGTCCACATTTTTTCTTTTTCATTTATACTGTTCTTAACAACCATTTAAAAGGAGCAGGAACATGACAAAAAACATCGCTCAGCTTTGGAACGGAGATTTCGCCCCCGTTGAACATTCCGGCACGCTGAATCAAACTTTAAAAAAGCTTGAATTCCTCATGTATGACAATTTAGAGAAACTCGAAAAATCCCTTTCTCCCGCGCAAAAAGAAATGCTTGAAAAATATAACGATCATAACAGTGAATATATTTCCATCACCAATCAGCAATCTTTTTGCGACGGTTTCAGCCTTGCAACCAAAATTGTTGCCGAAGCCCTTCTTTTTCCTTCCAAATAAAAACCACCCCATCGGGGTGGTTTTTATTTTTATACCCTCAATACCTAATCCGAAAATAATCCAGATAGCCCTTAAACGTATCTTGAGCGGCAAGGCAGGTATCGGTAAGGTAACCCTTTTCCCGATCCCATTCACCAAGCCCCCGATAATAGAACATTTTAATCGAATCCTCGATAATGAAGGGGACGATCCCATGCTTTAAGCACTCCTTGAACATAATCAACCGACCGATGCGGCCGTTACCGTCCTGAAAGGGGTGGATGCGCTCAAAGCAAACATGAAAATCAATGATATCTTCCAGCGTTACCCGCTCCTTGCCGTTATAATCGGCAAGGAGTTTTTTCATCTCCGCCGAAACATCTTCGGGCAAGGTCGTTGCCCTGCCGCCCACTTCGTTGGGCAACTTCTTATAATCCCCAACGGCAAACCAATCCTTTTTGGCATCGCCGGATCCGCTTTTCAGAATAAAATGCAGATTCTTGATAAACTTTTCACTGAGCTGCGTTTTTGCTCCTTCGATAATTTCATCGATACACCGAAAGTGGGCGGCGGTTTCGATGATATCATCCACCCGCACCCCTTCCTCTGATATTCCGACAGTATTGGTTTCAAAGATATAGCGGGTCTGATCGTGGGTGAGCCGACTGCCCTCCATATGATTGGAGTTATAGGTCAGCTCGATCTGCATTTTATGATAAATACCGCCATGCATCTGCGCCCGCTTTTCTTCCCTCAAAACATCAAGCAGGGTGCGGGGGGCAGGCTTGCTTTTATTACTTCTTTCGGGCTTTTGGGCGTTTTCGGGAATGCTCCAGGTCTTGCCGATAAGAACCGCACCCTCCACGCGCCCTGCCGCGCAATAATTGCGAACGCTCCGCTCGGAGGTTTTCCAGCGCAAAGCCGTTTCTTTTACGGATCGATAATTCATAATACCACCTCTGTTCAAAGTATACCACTTTATCGGCAAAAAGTCAACGCAAATAAAACTGCTTTTAATTATGTTCTTGCCGATATCGGCAAATTTATGCATTAAAAAATCTCTCAACATGGCTTTTGGGCTCAATTGAGAGATTTTTTTGTAGATTTGAGGCATATCGATATTTCCGAAGGTATTCATATCGGTTTTGGAGTACAATTAAATTGTACTGACCCAAATGAATTGGTACGCTCTCCTCCGTGTGGTTATTGAGAGTACAATTAAATTGTACTGAATGCTCCAACACAAATCATTTGTGTTGGAGGCGATATGCTTTTGCATACCTCGCCTTGGCGAGATATATCAAAAGCGCGATATATTTGCCATAGGCAATTGCGATATAATTTTGCAAGCAAAATTGCGATATGATATAAACCCCTTGCGGGGTTTCTATCGCTGCCAAGCGCCTTTAAGGGCGCTTGGCAAACACGATTGCGCTTCGGCTGGGCAGATAGCATTGGAAGCCGATGCGACCGTCGGGCGTTTTTTCGGCAGCATAGCGCGCCTGCCCATCGGCCCGCCCGAAGCCGCCGAAGGCGGGATCGTCGGTGGAGAGGGCAACCTGATAGGTGCCTTCTGCGCCGGTGGGAATGAAATACCCCTCAAAGGACCGATGGGGATGGAAATTAAAGGCAAAAACCGTATCGCCCTTGGAATAGATCAACACCTTATCCTCCTGGTGGATCCAGCGGTTGACCGCCTCTTTTTCCAAAAGATCCTGTTCCTTGAGCAGGCGGAGCATGGCTTTATCAAACTCATTCAGCCCGCCATAGCGCAGATCTTCATTATCCACCAAGCTCCATTGACGGCGGCAATAATGATAGCTCCAGCCGTTGCCCTCGCGGGGGAAATCGATCCATTCGGGATGGCCGAACTCATTGCCCATAAAATTGAGATACCCCTCGCCCGCAAGGGAGGCGGTGAGCAAGCGGATCATCTTATGGAGGGCGACCCCCCGATCGATCACCGCGCTTTGGCTCTCTTTATTCATATGGTAATACATATCCGCATCGCAAAGGCGGAACATAATGGTCTTATCCCCCACCAACGCCTGATCATGGGATTCGCAATAACCGATATTCTTTTCCATCGGACGGCGGCCGATCAGCTCATACCAAAGCTGATAGATATCCCATTCCTCATCGGCGCGCTCCTTGAGCAGCTTGATCCAAAGATCGGGCACGCCCATAGAGAGGCGGAAATCGAAGCCGATGCCTCCATCCTCCAACGGCAGAGCCATTCCCGGCATCCCCGACATATCCTCGGCGACGGTGATGGCATGGGGATTGATCTCATGGATCAGTTCGTTGGCCAACTGCAGATAGGTTACCGCCTCCAGATCGGTATTCATGGAGAAATACATATCGTAGCAGGAAAAGGCGCTCCCCAAGCCATGGTCATGATAGAGCATGGAGGTAACGCCATCAAAGCGGAACCCATCGAAATGGAACTGCTCCATCCAATATTTCAGGTTGGAGAGGAGAAAATGCAAAACTTCGTTTTTATTATAGTTGAAAAGCTTGGTGCCCCAGGCGGAATGATCCCCCCGCGGGCCTTCATGGAAGAATTGATAAACGGTGCCGTCGAATTCATTGAGGCCTTCGTTGGTATTTTTCACCGCATGGGAATGGACCACATCCAAAAGCACCGCCAGCCCCATCTTATGAGCCTCATTGATCAGTGCTTTCAATTCCTCGCTATGACCGTAGCGGGAAGAGGGGGCAAAAAAGTTGGAGACCTGATAGCCGAAAGAGCCGTAATAAGGATGCTCCATAATGGCCATGATCTGAATGGTATTATAGCCCAACGCCTTAATGCGGGGCAGAATATTTTGGCGAAATTCCCCGTAACTGCCCACGCCCCCATGCTCCTGGGCCATGCCGATATGGCATTCATAGATGAAGGGCGTTTTTTCGGGGATAAAGCCCTCATCCTCCCAAGGGAAGGAGGCATCGGGCTCTTCGATCTCGGCGCACCAAAGGTAGGTCATGGGATCCTGCACAACGCGAGTAGCATAAAGGGGGATGCGGCGGAGCATCTGCCCCTGATACCAAACGATCACCTGCACCTTCTGGCCCGCTTGCAGGGCATCCTTCCCCTCTAAATGAAGCTCGAAAACGCCGTTTTCCAGGCGGGTAAGCGGGTGGCTCTCGGTATTCCAATCGTTGAAATCCCCCGTAAGGCAAAGCCCATCGGCGGCGGGCGCCCACTCCCGATAGACCCAACCGTTCTCTACGCGATGGAAGCCGAAATAACGGTGGGCATTGGCAAAATCCTTCAGACTCTCTCCCTCGCTCAGCAGCTCCGCCCGTTTATTGGCATAGGCGGACTGCCGCAGAGTAAGATCTTTTTCAAAAGGGGTAAGATAAGGATCGATCTCGATCATTTTATGGGTGCTTTTTGCCATGCGACATTCCTCCTAACCATTTTATAGTTTTATTATAACATACCCCGAAGAGAAAATCCACGATTTTCCCCGATTTGAAAAAATTCGTTGACAAATCCCCAAAAGGGGGTTATACTGATTTCGACAAACGGGGAGTCTGAATCGACAGACTGAGAGGCAGATATTTTCTGCGACCCTTGAACCTGATCTGGATCATGCCAGCGTAGGGAGCATACCGAAACATTTGCATAAAAAGCGCGGATCCCGCTTTTTTCGATTGTTGACCGATGCCTTCGCCGGCTTATCCGGCGAAGGCTTTTTTGTTGCTGAGAAATCAAAAAGGAGCGTTTTGAAAAATGAAAGCGAGCGTTGCGATTCAGGTTTTACCTGCCACCGAAAATGATGAGGAATTGGTGCGGATTGTGGATGAAGTGATCGCCTATATTAAAAGTACGGGGCTCAACTGCTATGTCGGCCCCTTTGAGACCACCATCGAGGGTGAGGACTACGATCAGCTGATGGACATCATGAAGGAATGCCAGCATATTGCCATCCGCGCAGGCGCACCCAAGGTAAGCGCCTATATCAAGGTGGTATACGAACCGGAAGGAGAGATCTTGACCATTGATAAAAAGGTTACCAAGCATCATCAAGCATAAAGGCCCTGACCTTTTAGGGATCGGAGGCTTACTGCTCCTTTGGCAGTTGATCGCCGCAAGCGGGCTGGTGCCGCGCTATATGCTCCCCACCCCCAAGGCGGTGGTGCTGGCGCTGATCGAGGATCGGGCGTTGCTCTGGGAGCATTCCCTGGTAACCCTGCAGGAAGCGATGCTGGGGCTTTTGATCGGCATTCTGATCGGCTATCTCTTCGCCCTGCTGATGGATCGCTTCGAAGGGCTCTACCGCGCCTTTTACCCCCTGCTCATCCTCTCCCAGACGGTTCCGACGGTGGCCATTGCCCCTCTTTTGGTGCTATGGTTCGGGTTTGAGATGACCCCTAAGATCATCCTGATTGTCATCGCCACCTTTTTCCCCATCACCGTTGGCCTGCTGGACGGATTTCGCCACGCCGATGAGGATGCCATCGGGCTGATGCGCGCCATGGGCGCATCCCGCGGCCAGATCTTTTGGCATCTTAAAGCCCCTTCGGCCCTGCCCCGCTTTTTTTCGGGACTGCGCATCGCCGCCGCCTATTCGGTGGTGGGGGCGGTGATCAGCGAGTGGCTGGGCGGTTTTGCGGGACTTGGCGTTTATATGACGCGGGTACGCAAGGCCTTTGCCTTTGATAAAATGTTCGCCGTTATTTTTTTGATCGCGGTGCTCTCCCTCGCTTTGATGGGGGTGGTTGCGCTGCTGGAACGCAAGTGTATGCCCTATAGGGATAAAGGAGATAAAAATGAAACACTTTAAACGGATTATTTTATTGTTGGTCGTTGCCGCCATGGTATTCGCCATGACCGCTTGCAACGCAGAGAAAAAGACCATTACCTTTGTTTTGGATTGGACACCCAACACCAACCATACCGGCCTTTACGCCGCCCTGGCCGAAGGCTATTTTGAAGAGGCAGGGCTGGATGTTAAGATCGTTCAGCCCCCCGAGGACGGCGCGGAAATGATGGTGGGCGCAGGGCAGGCCCAGTTTGGCATCTCTTTCCAGGATACCATGGCTCCCGCCCTTTGCGGGGAGAACCCCCTGCCCATTACAGCAGTGGCCGCTGTTGTTCAACACAACACCTCCGGCATCCTCTCCCGCAAGGGGGAAGGGATGGATACCCCCAAGGGTCTGGAAGGTAAACGCTATGCCACCTGGGATCTGCCCATCGAAAAGGCCACCATTCAGCAGGTGATGGAAAATGAAGGCGGAGATTTTTCCAAGGTGAAATTGATCCCCTCCACCGTTACCGACGAGGTTTCGGCGCTCAAAAGTAACTCGGTGGATGCCCTTTGGGTCTTCTATGCCTGGGCGGGGGTTGCCTGCGAAACGGTCAACCTGCCCACCGACTATTTTGCCTTCCGCGACATCGACCCGGTCTTTGATTATTATACCCCGGTGGTGATCGCCAATAATACCTTCCTGGAAGAGGATCCCGAGACCGCCAAGGCCTTTATCGCCGCCCTTTCCAAGGGCTATGAATATGCCATTGCCAACCCCAAGGCGGCGGCAGATATTCTGATGGAAGCCGCCCCTGAACTCAAGAGCAATCCGCTTTTGGTCTATGCCAGCCAGAATTATCTGGCCAAGGAATATAAAGCCGATGCCTCCCGCTGGGGGGAGATCAATGAAGGCCGTTGGTCGGCGTTTTACGGCTGGCTCAATCAATACGACCTTCTGGAGGACCCCATCCTTGCGGACAAGGGATTTACCAACGATTTTTTACCCGAGGAGTAAAATGAAGAGATTAGAGATCAAAAACATCTATAAATCCTTCGACGGCAAGGGTGTTTTAGAGGATGTTTCCCTCACCCTTTCCGAGGGCGAGCTGGTCTGCCTGCTGGGCATCAGCGGGAGCGGTAAGACCACCCTTTTCAACATTATTGCAGGGCTGACCCTGCCCGATGCAGGGCAGGTGCTCCTGGATGGCGAGGAAATCACCGGTAAGCCCGGCAGGATCAGCTATATGCTGCAAAAGGATCTGCTCTTTCCCTTCCGCACCATCGAAGATAATGTAGCTCTGCCCCTGCGCCTCAAGGGGATGGGCAAAAAGGAGGCCCGCCGCAAGGCGGGGGAACTTTTTGAAGCCTTTGGGCTGGATGGGACTCAAAAGAAATATCCCGCCCAGCTTTCGGGCGGGATGCGCCAGCGCGCCGCCCTTTTGCGCACCTACCTCTTCTCAGGAGAGGTAGCCCTGCTGGACGAGCCCTTTTCGGCTCTGGATACCATCACCAAAAGTGCCATCCATCAATGGTATCTCCGTGTGATGGAGCGGATCAGGCTTTCCACCTTCTTTATCACCCATGATATTGATGAGGCGATCCTGCTCTCCGACCGTATTTATCTGCTCTCGGGTCAGCCGGGGCGGATCGTGGATGAGATCGTGATCGAAGAACCCAAACCCCGCCCCGCCGATTTCAACCTGACCGAAGAATTTTTATCCTATAAAAAGAAGATTTTAGAAAAGCTATAAAAACCAGAGGTGATTATGATGTTTAAACGACTGCGGGATCTGCGGGAGGATCGGGATTTAACCCAAGCTCAAATGGCCGATTTTTTGAAAATACACCAAACGACCTATTCGGACTATGAGATCGGAAAACTAAATGTTCCCATCGATGTTTTTATTAAGCTTGCGAGATTTTATCATACCAGCATTGATTATCTTGCAGAGCTCACCGATGATCCAACCCCTTATAAGTAAGAATCACCGCAGGATTGGAAGAACCACTCCTTTAAAGATCATTGCGTAAAAAAGAAATCTCTCAATTGGGCTTTACCGGCTCCGATTGAGAGATTTTAATTTTAAGCGAGATATCGACATTCTGCCGATGCGATATATTTGCCAAGTCAAATGCGATATAATTTTGCAGGCAAAATTGCGATATGATATAAACCCCTTTTTCACGCTTTTGCATATATGCAAAAGCATCTCGCAGAACCCAAAAGGTTCTATATCGCGCTTTTAAAAGCATATCGCAAACCCCGCAAGGGGTTTATATCGCTGCCAAGGGCACTTGGCAACTCTGCGGTGATTTCTTTTTATTCTTCTGTTTTACCGAATTCCAATATATCGGCGATGCGTTTGCAGGCCTTGCCATCGCCATAGGGGTTGCTGGCATTGGCCATCCGCTGATAAGCACTTTCATCTTCCAGCAGTTCCTTAAAGTTACAATAGATCACCTGCTCATCGGTGCCCACCAGCTTTAAGGTGCCCGCGGCGATGCCTTCGGGACGCTCGGTGGTATCCCGCATCACCAAAACAGGCTTGCCCAGGGAGGGAGCCTCCTCCTGAATGCCGCCCGAGTCGGTAAGGATCATATAGCTGCGGGCCATAATATTATGGCAATCCAGCACCTCCAGAGGCTCCACAATATGGATGCGGTCGCACCCGCCCAGTTCCTCCTCCGCCGCCTTGCGGACAACGGGGTTCATATGGATGGGATAAAGGGCCTTGACATCGGGATGCTCCTCCAAAACGCGGCGGATCGCCCGGAACATTTGGTGCATCGGCCGGCCCAGATTCTCCCGCCGATGGGCGGTGATGAGGATGAGGCGGCTATCGGCGGCCCAATCCAGCTCGGGATGGGAAAAATCCTTGCGAACGGTGGTTTGCAAAGCATCGATGGCGGTATTGCCGGTAACATAGATATTTGCTTCGCTCCGCCCTTCCTTGAGCAGGTTTTCCTTCGCTTTGGGGGTGGGGGCGAAATTATATTGAGAAACGATGGATACCGCCTGGCGGTTAAATTCCTCGGGGAAGGGGCTATAGATATCATAGGTGCGTAGCCCCGCCTCCACATGGCCAACCGGGATCTGCAGATAAAAGCAGGCCAGGGCGGTAACAAAGGTGGTGGAGGTATCGCCATGGACCAAGACCACATCGGGCTTGACCTCTTCCAGCACGCTTTTGATCCGCTCTAAAATATTGGTGGTGATATCAAAAAGGGTCTGCTTTTCCTTCATAATGGAAAGATCGTAGTCGGGCTGAACACCGAAAGCGTCCAGAACCTGGGTGAGCATCTCGCGGTGCTGGCCGGTCACGCAGACCACCGTTTTGAGCCCTTCTCTGCTTTTCAGTTCATTGACCAGAGGGCACATTTTGATGGCCTCGGGGCGGGTGCCAAACACCAACATAACGGTCTTCATCGCGGATATCACTCCTTTCTTATCGAAGTTATTATACCAACATCTTTCCTTCAAGTCAAGCCATCTTCTATTCGTAGTATGCCCTTGAATTTGCCGAAAAATATGGTATAATGCTATCAAAAGAAAGGAGATTGCTATGAAACCGATTTTATATATCGTTGTCCCCTGCTATAATGAAGAGGCGGTTTTGCCCATCACTGCGCCGCTGTTTCTGGCGCAGCTGCAAAAGATGCAGCAAGCGGAGCTGATCGCGGAGCAGAGCAAGATCCTTTTCGTCAATGATGGGAGTAAGGATCAAACCTGGCCCATCATCCAAAATCTTGCGAAAGAAAACCCCGCCTTTATGGGCATCGCCCAAAGCCGCAACCGCGGCCATCAGAATGCCGTTTTGGCAGGTTTGATGGAAGCCAAAGAGGCTTGCGATATTACCATCTCCATTGATTGCGACGGGCAGGACGATCTTGCCGCCATGGAGCAGATGGTGCGGGAATATCATGGCGGGGCCGAGATCGTCTATGGCGTGCGGAGCAGCCGCAAGACCGATTCCTTCTTTAAAAGATCCACCGCCCAGGGCTTTTATAAGCTGCTCAACGCCATGGGCGCGGAGGTGGTTTAT
>JAFSBD010000165.1 GCA_017442025.1 Clostridia bacterium | reverse complement strand
GCTCTCCATGCCGTAGATGGTGTTGCCGGTGAACTGAACGTTGGTGCCGGGCAAGGTATTACGGGCATAGAAGGCATTCTTCAAAACGGCAACAGGACCCATATCGTTGATGATATTGTTGCGGACGATGGCGGTATAAGCCAAGGTCTGGGTGCAGGTCTCGCCGGTATGGAAATAGAAGGTACCGTTGCAGTTCTCATAATAGTTGTTCTCAATCAAAGCATAAGAACCCATGGAACCGGCGGTAACACGCTTCAGGTCAACGGTGGTGCCCTTCAGGTTGAGGTAGTTATCGGAAATAACAACATCCATCAAACCGGCATAGTCCGCCAGAACAGTAGCGTTCAAAACACGGTTATATTTAAACTCAAAGTTGGGGTTATGACCGCCGGAATAATAGATAAACTGCGCTTTGCTGGAATTAATAATATTGTTGTAGAGATATGTACCGTAACGATAGTTTTCATTACCGGTCATGCTGGGAGCGGTGATGAAACCGCTGGAGCCGCCGAAATACAAACCATCAACAGTCAGCTCCGAACCGGCTTTGGAAACGGTAATGATGCCGGTATAGACCGCTTCATCTTCGTTCCCGTTTGCGGAATCGGCAGCCGGACGCTCCCAGTTGGGCCATGCCAGATCATAGCGATCGTTGGGATTGACGCCGGCATAAGGACCGTAGATCTTCAGACCGCCGACATTGATGGAGATATTGCTCTCATAAACACCTGCGGCAACATAGATCGTATCGTTATCCTTCGCAGCGATGGATGCATCGATCAGATCGGCAAAAGCAGTTTCGCCCATTCTGCAGCGATAGGCAACGCCGCCCAACTTAATGGTTACATCGCCCTTTGCGCCCTTCCAGCTGCTGTTGACAACACGCACACCGTTGGGCAGACTCTTACCGCCGACAACGATTCCCGAGCCACCCTCGACCTTTTCGATGGTAACCGGGCCTTCACCGACATTGAAAGAAGCTGCGGCAGTGCTCAGCACCATGCAGGAAAGCATGGAAACAAGCATAACAACAGCCAACAATGCGGCAGACAGTTTCTTGATGTTCTTCATTCTTACAACCTCCTGTCAAGAACGTCGATCGGCGATCATTGCTAAAACAAAACCCTCGGATTTCGCAATAGATATAATACACCGATGATATATATTAGTATTATATTTTAAAACTTAGCGAAAGTCAATAAAGATATTGCGGTTTTTAAAATATTTTTAGTCCTTTTTCAACGATTTGTTGAAACCAAACAAAATTTTAAATAAATTTTTAGTGAATATTACCTTCCATTTTTGCTACCCTCGGTTGCGAAAAATTGCAAGGTTCGCTTGGTTGCACAGACCTTGTCCGCTCGATTATACTTTCAAGTGTACCGCATGGGTTGCAACATCAAATTTCAGGTTGATGCGTATAATAAAACAGTTTATTTTGCAACCTAAGAATAACGCGGTAAGAAAGGGTTGAAAAAATATGTGTGGAATTATCGGATATGCCGGCGGGAGGGATACTGCAGAGGTACTGCTCAACGGTTTGAAAAAACTGGAATATCGGGGTTATGATTCAGCAGGAATTGCCCTGGCCGCTCCAAAAAAGATCGACATTTATAAAAAGCAAGGAAAGGTAGCGGCATTAGAGGAAAATATCCCCCCATCCGCCCAAAAGATCTTTGCGGGGATCGGCCATACCCGCTGGGCCACCCACGGTGCGCCGGAGGATCGCAACGCCCATCCCCATCGCTGCGGCAAGGTGGTTTTGGTGCATAACGGCATCATTGAAAATGAGCAGGAACTGCGGGCGGAACTTGCAAAAAAGGGGCTCACCCCCACCAGCGATACCGATACGGAACTGATCGCCATGCTCCTTGCCCAATTCTACGAAAAAGAGCCCCGCACCGCCATTCGGAAAACCTGCGCATTGCTGGAAGGCTCTTATGCGTTAGGCATTCTTTTTGAGGATCAACCGGGCAAAATTTACGCCATCCGCCGAAACAGCCCCCTGATCATCGGCAAGGGGGAGCAGGAAAATTTCATTGCCTCGGATATCCCCGCAATTTTGAAATATACCCGTTCCTATTACCTCCCCGAAGAGGGAGAACTGGCGGAGATCACTAAAGATGAAATCCTCTTTTTTGATGCAGCGGATCAACCTATCGAAAAAACACTCGCCACCGCCGATTGGGATGAGCAGGCGGCACGCAAAGCCGGCTATGACCACTTCATGGCAAAAGAGATCGCCGAACAGCCCGAAGTGGTGCGGGAAACCATCCGCCGATACCTGAAAAACGGCATTCTTTTCGAGGAATTAGGCAACTCCTTTAAGGTAGCGGGGACACTCCGCATTGTGGCTTGCGGATCGGCCTACCATGCGGGTTTGCTGGGCAAACAGATCATCGAAAAATTGGCGCGGATCCCGGTGGAGGTTTCCCTTGCCAGCGAGTTTCGCTACGCCGATCCCTTGCTCACCAAAGAAGACCTGGTGGTCGCCATCTCCCAGTCGGGCGAGACCGCCGATACGCTGGCCGCCTTACGGTTGGCCAAGGCCAAAGAAGTACCCACTTTGGGGATTGTGAATGTCCGCGGAAGTACGGTGGCGCGGGAGGCCGATCAGGTGCTTTATACCGCCGCCGGGCCGGAGATCAGCGTGGCCACCACCAAGGCCTATACCTGCCAGGTGGTGATGCTCTATCTGCTGGCTTTGCGACTGGCCCAACATTGGCTGGACGGGGCAGATATAGAAAATTATGTAAACCAAGTAGAGGCTCTGCCCGCCCTGCTGGAAAAGACTCTTTCCTGCGCGGCGCAATGCAAGGAAATTGCTAAGGATTTTGCCTCTGCGGAGCACCTCTTTTTCATTGGCCGCGGGCAGGATTATGCCGTCTGTTGCGAAGGTTCTCTGAAGCTCAAGGAGATCTCTTATATTCATAGCGAAGCCTATGCCGCAGGAGAGCTCAAACACGGCACCATTTCCCTCATTGAAGAAGGCACGCCGGTGATCGCCATCGCCACCGACCGCGCCCGCCTGCCCAAGATCGCCGCCAACATCCGCGAGGTGCGGGCGCGGGGCGCAAGGGTACTTGGCATCGGCTATCCGACCGAGGACGGAAAAACAATCTCTTTGCCCCAATGCCCCGATTTTACCGCCCCCATCGCGGCGGCGGTGGTCTGCCAGATGCTCGCTTATCATGTGGCGGTGGCGCGGGGCAATGATGTGGATCAACCGCGCAATTTAGCCAAAAGTGTAACCGTAGAATAGGCTACTTTTTGACTCAACTTTTCAAGTCATAAGGAGGATTTACCATGGGAAGATATTTCGGAACCGACGGCATTCGGGGCGTTGTGCATAAAGCGCTGACGCCCGATTTAGCCTTTCGCTGCGGAGCGGCCTGCGGCCATCTGCTCAAGCAAGAAAACAATAGTTGCAAAGTCATCATCGGCAGCGATACCCGCGCATCCAAGGATATGCTGATGGGTGCGCTGATCGCAGGCTTTACCTATTCAGGGGTGAATGTGGAGCATATCGGCATCCTCCCCACCCCTGCGCTGGCCTTTTTGATCGATCGGATGGGCGCGCAGGCGGGGGTGATGATCTCCGCCTCCCATAACCCCTTCTACTATAACGGCATCAAGATCCTAACCAAAGGAGGCATCAAGCTCCCCGACGAAAAAGAGCTGGCCATCGAGCATCTGATGGATCCCTTTGACCTTCCCCCTGCCGAGCGGTCGGGGGAACTGAGTTATAACCTGAAGGCTAAGGATTTTTATTGCGAACATATCAAGCAAGCCTGTGAAGAGGATATCGGCGGATTTAAAGTTGTTTTGGATTGCGCCAACGGTGCCACCAGCGATACCGCCCATCGGGTTTTTCCTGCATTGGGGCTGGATGTTTCCATCTTTCACGATAAGCCCAACGGGCTGAATATCAACGAAAATTGCGGCTCTATGCATATGGAGGAGCTGGCAAATTTGGTGCGTCGGGAGCAAGCAGATATCGGCTTTGCCTTCGACGGGGACGCCGACCGTTGCCTGGCCTGCGACAGTCAAGGGCGGATGATCGACGGCGATAAGATCCTGGCGGTCATCGCCCTTTATCTCAAGGAACAGGGGCGGCTGAAACGCAACACCTTGGTGGCAACGGTGATGTCCAATTTAGGATTGACCGAAAAGATGAACCAAAACGGGATCCATGTTCCCACCACCAAGGTGGGCGACCGCTATGTTTTGGAGGAGATGATGGAGCATCAGTTCATCCTGGGCGGGGAAAACAGCGGCCATATCATCTTTTTCGAAAAAGCCACCACCGGCGACGGTCAGCTCACCGCCATCATGCTCCTTTGCGCCATGAAGGCTCTGGGGCTGACGGGCGAGCAGGTCCACGACATCTTTACCCCCTATCCCCAGGTGCAGATCAATGTCAACGCCGACGATCTGCAAAAGCGCAAGTTGATGCGGGATGAAGCCTTTTTGCGCAATGTGGCAAAGGCAGAGGCCGCCTTTGCGGGGCATGGGCGGATCTTGGTCCGCCCCTCCGGGACAGAGCCTTATATCCGCATCTTGGTGGAAGGCCCTGAAAAAACGCTGGTGGAATCCACCGCAAAATCCTTGGAGGAATCCACCGCCATCCGCCTCTCCCAATTATTTTAAGCAAAAAGACGAGTTGCAACAGCAACTCGTCTTTTTAAATTATTTCTTCGCTTTGGTATCGATAACTTCTTTAATGAGTTTCAGGAAATCTTCAACAGGCATAGAGCCGAGATCGCCATCCTGGCGGCTACGCACCGAAACGGTGCCTGCTTCGGCTTCCTTTTCGCCGATGATCACCATATAGGGGATCTTCTGCATCTGCGCCTCGCGGATCTTATAACCGATCTTTTCGTTGCGCTCATCCAATTCTACCCGCAGGCCTGCGGCGCGAAGCTGCTGATAGACCTCAGCAGATTTCTCCATGGTGCGCTCGCTGATGGGCAAAACGCGAACCTGAGTAGGTGCCATCCAGGTGGGCAGAGCACCTGCATACTTCTCAATAAGATACGCCAAGGTACGCTCATAGCAACCCAAAGAAGTGCGATGGATAATATAAGGACGAACCTTCTGACCGCTCTGATCGATATAACTCATATCAAACTGCTCTGCAAGCAACTGGTCGACCTGAATGGTAACGATGGTATCCTCTTTTCCGAATACATTGCGATATTGAATATCCAATTTCGGCCCATAGAAGGCAGCCTCATCAATACCAATGGTATATTCAACCCCCAGATCATCCAGAATCTTGCCCATGATTCCCTGGGCTTCATCCCATTGCTCGGGAGTGCCGATATATTTTTCTTTATTATTGGGATCCCATTGAGAGAAACGGAAGGTGCAGTCTTCCAGCATACCCACCGTTTCCAAGCAATACTTGGCCAATTCCAAACAGCCCTTAAACTCTGCCTCCAACTGATCGGGACGCAAAATCAAATGCCCTTCGGAAATAGTAAACTGACGAACACGGATCAACCCATGCATCTCACCGCTATCCTCATTGCGGAAGAGGGTGGAAGTTTCTCCCAGGCGCATCGGCAAATCGCGGTAAGAACGCATGCGATTCAAAAAGACCTGATATTGGAAGGGGCAGGTCATGGGACGCATCGCAAAGCATTCTTTGCTCTCATCTGTAGGATCGCCCAAAACAAACATTCCGTCCAGATAATGATCCCAATGGCCGGAGATCTTATAAAGATCACTCTTCGCCATCAAGGGTGTTTTGGTTAGCAAATAACCGCGCTTTTCTTCCTCATCCTCCACCCAGCGTTGGAGAGTCTGAACAACTTTTGCACCCTTGGGAAGCAGAATGGGCAAACCCTGACCGATCACATCGACAGTGGTAAAATATTCCAACTCACGGCCGATCTTATTATGATCCCGCTTGCGGGCTTCTTCTAATTTTGCCAGATGCTCCTCCAGCTCGGCGGCCTTCAGGAAGGAAATGCCGTAGATTCTCTGGAGCATGGGGCGATTGGAATCACCGCGCCAATAAGCGCCGGTGGAGCTCAAAAGAGCGATGGCTTTGATCTTGGAAACATCAAAAAGATGGGGGCCTGCGCAAAGATCGGTGAAATCACCCTGGCGATAGAAGGAGATGTTCTCCCCCTTGCCGGCATGCTCTTCGATCAGTTCCAGTTTATAGGGCTCGTCCTTCATCAATTCTTTTGCTTCGGCAACAGGAAGTTCAAACCGCTCCAGGCGCAACCGCTCCTTGACGATCTTTTTCATCTCGGCGGTGATCTTTTGCAGATCCTCGGCGGTAAAGGGCTTTGCTACCTCAAAATCATAATAAAAACCGGCATCGATTGCAGGGCCGATGGCAAATTTAGCATCGGGGAACAACCGCTTCACCGCTTGGGCAAGCAGATGGGATGTGGTGTGCCAGAAGACCTTTCTTGCACGCTCATCCTCGAAAGTCAGGGTAGTTATTTCATCCCCTTCCGAAGGAACGTAAGTGAGCTCTCGGACCTCCTCATTGACCAGGGCACAAAGGGCCTCGCGGGCAACGGCGGGATCCAGAGCGAAAGCGGCATCGAAAATATTTTTGCCCGCTTCGATTTCGATCATCTGACCATTGATTTTAACTTGCATTTCTTTTTTCACCACACATTTCAAAATTTCGGCAATAAACCGTTAAAAGTTATTATAACACCATAAAATTTAATTTGCAATACAAAAATCCCCGCAGAGGCGGGGATTTTTCAGACTGTCAAAAAAGGCACAGACCGCAGAAAAGAAGAAAAATAAGGGGTTTGTGCTATTTATTTAAAATACAACAAGAAGGAACTTTTACTCTTTTTCGTTGTTCTTTATATAAGGAAAAACCGCATAGAAATGCGGTTTTATTTAAATTTTTCTGCTTTCCGCCGATCCGTCCTCTACCGTACCTATGTACGCCGACGAGAACGGATCGACGAAATCTGCACTCTTTTTTGAGAGTCTCCCAGCGTGTCAAAGATTAAAAATGAAGTTCTTTGACACGCAGAAAAATCCCCGCGAACGCGGGGATTTTCTCTATTTTTTCTTTTTTCGAAAGGAAAAGCGGGTGCCCGCTCCGCCCACTGTTTCGGAAACATCGCCCACCGCCATAAAGGCCTCGGGCTCCAGCTCGATCACCAGCCGCTTGACGCGCCCCAGCTCAAAACGGTTTACCACACAATAGATCAGGGTTTTATCCTCCCCCGAATAGCCGCCATAGGCCTCCAGCAGGGTAACCCCCCTCCCCAGCGCCTCGGAAAGCTGCATCGGCAGATCGGAATCCCGCCTGCCCACGATAAAGACCGAGTTTCCCCGATCAAAACCGTCCACAACAAAGTCGATGGTCTTATT
>JAFSBD010000164.1 GCA_017442025.1 Clostridia bacterium | reverse complement strand
CGCCTCATATCGCAGGAAGCGCAGGCAACGAGGTGCGCCGAATGGGTGAATATATGAAAGAGGAATACGAAAAGCTCATCCAAAATAAACCTTGCCAATATGAAGTAACACCGGAAATGTTAAAAACAATGGCATAAACCAAAAAGGAATTTCGTGCAGTATAAATCTCCTCCATTTACAAATACGAACATCACGATTTGAAATTAAAGGAGATTTATATATGAAAGCAACAGGTATTGTGAGAAGAATCGAGGCATGCGTTATAATAGGGCAATCGCTTGAAACCCGCATAAACACAAGGATTTTTACAAGTTTGCCCTATTGAACACAAGCCCCTAAATTTGTGGTTTTTCGGCGGTTTTTGATAGAAAATTACATATATCGATTTTTGTGAGCGTAATCTAAAAAGATTGCGCTTTTTTCTTGCAATTTTTTAAAGGATATGATAGAATAGTAAAGTAGTTAGTTTACTTATTTACTATTTGGAGGTGAGACGGTGGCTAAAACTAAATATCAGGCGGGTACATTTGGCGCATATTTTGTTGCACTCTTAAAAGAGAAGCACTATACGCAAGCTCAGTTTGCCGATGATTTAGGAGTGTCAAAGACATATTTGTTTGACATTTTTCATAATCGTATAAATCCACCTACCCCAGACAAGCAAGAACAAATTATCGCTTTACTAAAATTAAGTGAAAATGAAAAGTTGGAATTTTTAGATAAAGCCGCCGTTGGCAGAGGAGAACTACCAAAAGATATAGTTCAATTTTTGACTGACAATCCGAATGAAATAGAAAAACTAAGAGAAAGAATGAGGGCATAAATATGGCTAATTTTGAACAATTAAAGATAAAATACGATATAGAGAATCAAAACATTTCTGAAGTTGCCTGTTTTCTGCCAGTACACTTGACTTATGATAGGAAAGAAACCTCGCTGTACAAAAAAGATGGTTCATATAATGAGCAATATTACAAGTGGCAATTTTTTAATTGCTTTGTTGAAGCTGGTTTATGCTCTAAAGACTATATTGGAGTAGAAGTTCAATTCCCCAAAGGAAATAAAAATGCAGCAGGAATTAAACTTGATGGTGCAATTTTTGACGATGCGAATTGGTTTTCTCATTATAAGGCATTGCACACCAAGAAAGATGATTCTAAATGGGACGATTTAAATTGGTTGAAAGAACACCTGATTTGCGGTATAGAGTTTAAGAAAGAAGGCAGCAAAGATGTAAAAGGTGTTTTTAATAGTCAGTTAAAGGCATATATGAACGAGTCTTCTAAGAACATTGTGTTTGGTATCTTGTACGATGAGGGACGACTTTACCTGTTTAAAAGTGCCGGCAAATCATATATGCGTCTTAGTGATGAGTTTAATGTTGAAAACAAAGGTAAAACTGATCCGACTTTTGATGTTCCAGATGGTTACGCAAATCTTCTGTCGTTTGACGAGATGGTGAACTATGATAAGTCATCCAAGAACATTATTGATTATTCAGGCAGAACCATAGATGAATTGTCTATCATTTCTAAAACTGATTCAAAAAAATTAAATGATGCCCTCTATCAAATCTTACATACAATGGATAAGTGCGGTCTGGTTAATCAAAAGGGATATAATATTCTTATTCAGTTGTTAGCATTGAAAATTTATGATGAGAAACATAATACAAACAATTTGAAGTATTATATCAATTCCGATGAACAGAATTACAAAACCGTCGCAGATGATGGGATACAGGAATTTATTGCAAGAATTGATAAAATCAAAAAAGCAGCGAAAACAGAGTATCAAAAGATTTTAAATGAGAATCACTTTGATAACAAAAATGAAAATCAAATTAAGGTTGTAATTGAAATTGTCAAGCAGTTTCAGAACTATTGTTTTACCAATTCTGAGCGCAACAATCTTTATCAGTTGGTATTTTATAGATTTGCATCGCAGTTCAGTAAAGCTGATAATGCTCAGTTTGTAACGCCGCTACAAATAATAGATTTTATTGTGGATATAGTTAATCCAAAGCACAACGAGAGTATTATTGACCCAACTGTTGGTATTGCGGATTTCCTTTCAGTTTCTTACGTAAAATCCGACGGAAAATTAGATGATAAGAATTTCTATGGTCTAGACATTGATGAAGACATGGTCAAATTAGCAACATTGAATATGTTGCTTAATGGTGATGGCAATGCCACTATTGAAGTTCAAAGTGACGGTCTTGGTTCAATCAATACAAAATTTAATGATAAGGGAAAGTTAACGAAACTCATTCCTCGAACAACGAAGCAAGAACACAATTATAACGGGAACTGGGACAATAGAGTTGATGGCGACAATCTGAAGAAGTTTGATATTGTGCTGACAAATCCTCCGTTTGGTGAAGCACGTTCGTGGATTCCTGTGGGTAAAGAAAAAGAAATCGCCGAGTGCTATGAGTTATGGAATAGATACAATCAGACAAAGATAGACTTGGGCGTTATTTTTCTAGAAAACGCTGTAAGAGTGCTTAAGGAAAATGGCAGGATGGCGATAGTTCTTTCTAATTCTATTGCATCAATTGACTCTCATAAGGAAGCAAGAAAGTGGCTCTGTGAGAATATGAGGATTGTGGCAATTATTGACTTGCCACCTAACATTTTTGCTGAAGCTGGTGTTTCTCCTACTATTATTTTCGCTTACAAACCATCTAAAGATGCGTTGGCATCATTAAAGGAAAAGAATTATCAGGTATTTTCTAAAGAAATCAAAAAAGTTGGATACGAAGTCAAGACAAAGAACAAGGTTAAGTGTTTTGAAACTAAGTATAAGTTGAATCCGCAGACATTTGAAAAAGAAATTAATCCTGATGGAACAGCAAAACTAGATGAAGAATTTACTGAAACAGTTGCTGATTTTAAGCAATGGTGTAATATGCAAGAAGATACACTAAAGAGATTATTTTAAGGGGGAGCAGCTATGAGTAAACAATATATAGATATTCCTCTTTACACTACCTTTAACGATATAAGTTTAAAAAACTTTTCCCTTTCGGCGACACAATACAAATCTTTTTGTATCAAAAATCAAAATGTTTTAACGGTTCGAGATTTCCTAAGTAGAGATTTAGAGCGAAAAGATTTGGGTAGTGAAGTAGGTAGTGAGGCTTATGTCGATGCATCAAACTACTTTTTTATAAAGACAAAGGCATTGCAAGCTGAAACATATCTTTTGGATATAAACAAAGAGTCTTTGCAAAATATTACACCAATGAGCTTTATAAACTCAAACTTGAAGAAAGGTGATTTGTTAATCTCGAAAGATAGTAATGTTGGAGAAATTGCTATCCTGGATAAGGATTATCCTAATACGATGCTTTGTGGGGGCATATATAAATTGCCCATCAGCGACAAGAAGTATTATCTACTAGCATTTATCAAAAACGATATTTTTAGACAGCAAATTGATTTCTTAGTTCCTAGGGGTTCGACTATTAGGCATGGCAAAACAAAGTTTTTGGAGTGCCAAATTCCCATGCCAAATAAAAATGCTTCCAATACTATCAAATATGTCGAATTGCTTATGCAGGCAATATTTAATAAAGAAATAGAAATTAAAAACAAACACACTTTGGTTTTGCAAATGATTAGTGATGAATTGTGTACTAACCAAAAAGACAATCGGTTTAAGTTTCAGATGCCTACCTTGAGTGAAATACTGAGTGTGGATAGATTGGATTCCAATAGGTATAGCGAAGAATATAAGAGCTTCAGATTTTTAGTAAGCAATTATAAAAACGGATATTCATGTTTAGAAGATTACGGATATAAAGCAAAGCGAGGGCAGAATTTACAAGTATCTGCGATTGGAAAAAGCGTATACTCCGATGTGTATTATGAAGGTTTTTATGATTTGATTTTGTCGCAAAACCTTTCTAAGGAAGGTAGAATTTTAAAAAAGAAATATCTTGGAAACGAAAATGAACTATCTGTTTTACAACAGGGCGACATTGTGTTTTCTGCTCGTGGACAGTGTTTAGGAAGAAGCTTTGTTGTATTAGAACAGCAAGACCATCAGATAACTAATATTGATAGCATGGTGTTTTATGGTAATCCCGACATACGAAAAAGTTGCTTTATACATCTTATGTTAGATTTGTATAGGAGTAACGATTTTATAAAGAAGATTGGAATAAATGGGTCTGGTGCTGAAAGTGTGACAAAATACCAATTACAAGATATCCCATTTCCAAATTTTCCGACTGAAAAAGAGGAATCTATTGTTCGGCTTTATTACAATCCAAAAGTTTCTTATGATGCTTCAAAATGTTCATTAGAAAACTTTTTAGAATATGATACAGGCTTCAATATGAATGCTGGCATTTATGAATTAGATAAATCTATGAAATATCTGCAAAGTAAGTTGGCACAAGCAATATCTTGTATCGCTGATGACGAAACGGTGGATATATCTTTTTGAGAGTGTGGGTTTGGTACAACATCCGAAATTTGTGCAAACATCAAAAGTTAATTTGCAACGAAATCAAGTATAAAACTCCTTTGTTGACAGATAATAACAGTGTTATCAAATCAACAAAGGAGTTTTTATATATGAAAGCAACAGGAATTGTGAGAAGAATAGACGACCTCGGCAGAGTCGTAATTCCAAAAGAGATTCGGCGGACGTTGCGGATCAGAGAGGGCGATCCGCTCGAGATCTTTACCGGCAAGGATGGGGAAGTGGTGTTTAAAAAATATTCGCCCTTCAGCGAGCTGACCAATTTTGCCGCCGAATATGCCGCGTCGCTCCACGCGGTGGCGGGGCTACCCTGCGCCATCGCCGATCGGGACAATGTTATCGCCTTTGCGGGCGGCGGCAAGCGGGAGGCGCTGGACCGCCCCTTGAGCCCCCAATGCGAGGAGATGATCGGCACCCGCAAGGCCTTCATGGCCGGCCCGGAGCGGGCGATGATCCCCCTTTTGAAGGATAACGAACAGCTCAAGATCGCCTGCGCCTGGCCGATTCTGGCGGGCGGCGACATTTTGGGCATGGTCGCCTTTTTAAACTCCCCCGACAAAACCCCTTCCGAAACAGAAGAGCGGCTGCTCTACGCGGCGGCGCTTTTTCTCGGAAAACAAATGGAAGATTGAAAACAGGCTGTAAAAAACCGATTGTTTTTTACAGCCCCTTTCTTTATTGCATTTTTTGATTAAGCTTGCGGCTTACCGCCCGAACCGAAAGATAGACGATCAGCCAAATGGCAAAAAAGAGCAGCGCAAAAACCGCGGTAAAGATCAGCAGAACCTTTTTATCGAAGGGGATCCAGCTATTGATCAGATAGCACCCGGCATAGGCCAGATAGAGCACCGAAAAATGGCAGAGCATCGCCTTGGGCACACTCCATTCTTCGATCTGATTAAATACCGTTGCTCCCGCCTGCAAAAAGGCCAGCAGATAGATCGAGACTACCCCCACCAACAGTTGCCCCGCTGAAAGAGAAAAGTCCGCAACGCTTCGCTCCAAAATATAATAAACGATTGCCAAAAGGATGGGGCCAAACCCACCAAACAGCAGCCCCCGATGCAAAAAGTCTTTCACATATATATTCATATTAAATGCCCATCCTTTCCTTCACTTTTTTTAACTGTCGCCTGGAAACATAGTCCACATGCCCATTTTTAAAGTAGATCTTCAGCGTTCCCGCAATCGATGCATCGAACCGCTTGATCTTCTCCAAATTGGCAAAACAAGATTGATTGATGCGGATAAAGGAACGCGGGAGTTTTCCTTCAAGTATATAAAGGCGCTCTTTCAACTGATAGTTATCGTTTTCACAGATCGCATAGACCTTATTGCCCATCACCGCGATACAAGAGACCTCCGAAAAAGCCAGGCGAACGATCTCTTTATTCTTATAGCCCAGCAGTTCAAAGGGTTGGTCTTCGACCAGTTGGCGGATCGCCTCGGTCAGATTGTTCTGTTCTCGGGTGTAAACGACCACCTTTTCTTCGCAGGCGGGATCAACCACAATTTCACATTTCATAAAAAGCCTCCTTTCGCCTCTATAATAATATACCCGCCCTTTTTGTTCAAGGGCCTTTCGGTGTTCGGTCGAAATCCTTCACCAAACGGAAATCTCCCTGCGCAAAGCGCAGGGAGATTTTTCTTAATTATAGTTGTTGATCCAGATAAAGAGCTCTTCCACCGCGGGGGTGATATGGATCTTTTCCCCCTTATAAACGTCGATCCCGCAGGGGCTCTCGATCGGCGCGCCCACGTCCTGGGGCTCATGGCCGCCATAGGGGAAGGGGCGCAGGTGGGCAACGCCGCCCGCCGCTTTGATCCTGCCGATAAACCTTTCGGTAACCTCATAGGGAACAACGGGATCGTCCACGCATTGCCAGAACTTCACCGGGACGGGGTAGCACTCCGCCTTTTTATTCTTCGCGGGATTATAGCCGCAAACCTTCTGTTCCTCATAGATATATTCGCCCTGCCCGTCCTTTTCCAGCCCATAGATCTTGCCCAGAGCTTCCTTGGGCAGACCGCCGCTCCAGGGGCGGAGATAGATCTGGTTATAAGTGTCCAGCACCGGGCAGAAGGCGGAATGGGCGATCACCGGGATCATCCCGCTCAACACCAGGTTGGTGCTGCTGATGCCGCCCATCGACCCGCCATGGACAAACACCTCGGGCTTGAGGTTGAAATGCTCCATGCAATAGTGATAGGCCTTGACATAGCTCCGCATGGCGATGGGACTGCCGATATTATTGCGGATATCGATGCCCATCTCGGCGGCATATTCGAAGGGCAGGCCGTTGACGTCCATCACCGCAAACCCATTGGCCACCAGGTATTGGGTGGCCGCTTGGTGCTCCACCTGGGAATCATCGGTGGTAACCGTTCCGCCCGCGCCATGGCAGTTGATCACCAGACGGGTGGGCGCACCATCATCACTATAGGATTCGGGCAGAATGATAAACCCGCTATCTTCATACCTTTTCTGAAAATCCTGCACACAATCGGTGGCAACCCCTTCCGCAGGAAGATGGCAATTGACCGAAACCGAAAAACGATGAATTTGAATACCCATAGTCCTTTACCTTTCAAAATATTTCTTCAGCGGGAACCGATCCCGAAATTCAAAATGCTTTTCCAAAAGCTTACCGAATCGGCCGATCAAAAATCCGTTGACCAGGGCGCAGACCAGCGTTCCCCAGCCGATGCCGTTCATGGCGCCCCAGCCGAAAAAGCCAAAAGAAAGGGCCACCGAGAGCAGCAGGCTGATGCAATCATAGGCGGTCTTGACCCGATCGATGGGAAACTTCCATTTTTCCGCCAGCTCCTTCACCATCAGTTCAAAGGCCTCGGGGGAAATATAGGTATGGAAAAAGAGCGCCACCGCAAAGGAGCAAACCGATGCCCCCACCGCAAAATAGATCAGCCGCATCCAAAGGGCATGGGTGGGCAGAAAATCCACCAGCCAGACCATGCCGTCTAAAATAAACCCATGGACCACCGCGGTAACAAAGGAGAAAAGATACCCCCATTTAAATCTTCCCACCAAAAGGATGGTCAGCAAAACCAAAACCCCTTGAAACGCATAGGAAGAGACCCCGAAGGTAAACCACGGAAAGATCTCCGATAATTTAAGGTGCAGTATGTAAGGAGGCGCCATCACCATGCTCATCCCGAAATCGGCCTTCGCGGTCAGCGCCGCGGCAAAGGCGATCAGCACCATGCCGAGCGCATAGGAAAGCTCGGTATAAAAGATCGGTTTTTTCATCATATCCCCTCCAACCATCCTATCATACAATAAGCGTCGGTGTTTGTAGCCTCGCGCACCTTTTCTTTTTATGGTTTCAATATGAATTCGGATTCGTCTTGCCCATTAATATAGGTATGATAAATGGCTCCGGTTGCTTGAATCATTTTTTTAATGCTTTCATAGCAACAATCGGAATTAAATTTACAATTCCCGCACGCCTCATAATCGCAATCCAACAAAAATGTATCATACGGCGTTTTGCCGGATTTGAGATTGGAAAAAAGTTTTTCCTCAACCTCT
>JAFSBD010000163.1 GCA_017442025.1 Clostridia bacterium | reverse complement strand
GTATTATTGTAGCAGATATGGAAGTAATCGGCATCCTTATCGAAATCTGCGCTATTTAATTCGGGGATGTAGGAAAAGGTTTTATCTTCGCTGGAGGCAACAGCACGGCATTCACCGTAGCGGCAACCCTCTTTATATGCTTTCTTAGCCCACTGACCGGTAATGACATAATCGGCCTTGCCGTTCTTGGTCATCAGGTTCAGGGGGATCAAGGCAAACTGGCTGGATGCACCGCCCTGCAAGAATAATACTTTATAATTTTCAGGAATGGAAAGCACTTTACGGAGCAAGTTTTCCGCGGATTCAATAATGGCGCCATATTCTTTGGAACGATGGCTCATTTCCATAACAGACTGGCCGGAGGTGCCATGCTCGGTCATTTCCTTTGCCGCTCTTTCCAAAACCTCAAGGGGAAGCATGGAAGGGCCTGCGGAAAAATTGTAAACTCTCATATAATACTACACCTTTCTTTCATCTAAAATTAAATAATATTATAGAACTAACACATCTAAATGTCAACTTATTTTTATATTAAGAACCACCTTGATTATTGTTTATATATATGTTATAATTTTGTTGGTTAAATCTACATTTTCTATTGATTTAGGAGAAGAAGTATGAAACTTTCAAAAGTAAAGGAATTACTTGATGCAGAAATTCTTTGTTGCGATGGTGCGCTGGATTGCGAGGTGATGAACGCCTGCGGGTCAGACATGATGAGTGATGTTTTGGCCTATGTGAAAGATCAGAGCATTTTGCTGACCGGCCTGATGAATCCCCAGGTTGTTCGTACGGCTCAAATGATGGATATGAAATGTATTGTTTTTGTGCGTGGAAAGAAGCCCAATGAAGCTGTTTTATCGTTGGCTGAGGAAAACGGCATCATGGTTATGACCACAGAGTACCGTTTGTATACAGCTTGTGGCTTGCTGTTTTCCAATGGATTATATTGCGAAGGAGTTGACAAGGTATAATGGAACCGATCGTATTAAATTATCAAGTGGACGGCGAGGATTTCAGCACGGCCGGCGAGGCCTCCTCGGCGGTGAAGAAAGCGTTAAAACAGTTAGGATTTTCTCCCGATGTGATCCGTCGCGTGGCGATTGCCATGTATGAAGGCGAGATCAACATGGTGATCCATGCAGATGGCGGTGAGGCAACTGCTGAGATTTCTCAAGAGGAGATTCGCATTATCCTTGCAGACCGTGGTCCCGGCATCAAAGATATTGATCTTGCCATGCAAGAAGGTTATTCTACCGCGCCGGAAGAGGTGCGAAATCTCGGTTTCGGTGCAGGCATGGGCTTGCCGAACATTAAAAAATATTCCGATGAACTGAAGATCGAATCCACCCCCGGAGTGGGAACAACTTTGAGGATTTTGATCAGAACTTGATTTATGAGGTGATTTGATGGAATACTTCCATTCTGTTACACTGGATCCGGAGCGTTGCCGCGGATGTATAACCTGCGTCAAGCGTTGCCCGACAGAAGCGATTCGCGTGAAGGATGGGAAGGCAACGATTATCAAAGAGCGCTGTATTGACTGCGGGGAATGCATCCGAGTTTGCCCTCATCGCGCCAAAAAAGCGGTCTATGATAAGCTTTCCATGTTGGATCAATTTGAATATAAAGTTGCCCTGCCTGCTCCGGCATTGTTTGGGCAATATAATAATCTTGAAAATGTTGACTATATCCTGAACGGCCTTTTGGATCTGGGGTTTGATGATGTTTTTGAGGTGGCGCGGGCGGCTGAACTCGTTTCAGAGTGTACACGCTTAAAATTAGCCAACGAAGATTGCCCCAAGCCCTTGATTTCCACCGCTTGCCCTGCGGTGGTGCGTCTTGTTCGGGTGCGTTTCCCGAAACTGATTCCGCATCTATTGATGGTGCGTGCGCCTGTTGAAATCGCCGCATCGATCGCGCGGCGCGAAGCAATGGAAGCAACAGGGCTTCCTTCGGAGAAAATAGGTGTATTTTTCATTTCGCCCTGCCCTGCAAAGGTAACGGCGGTGCGCCAGCCCCTTGGAACCAATATAACGGATATCGACGGTGTTTTGGCGATTTCGGATGTATATAAGCCTTTATTAAACGCAATGAACAAGATCCAGCATCCCAAGACCTTATCCGAAAGCGGACTGACGGGGATTTCGTGGGCTTATACCGGCGGCGAAGCAACTTCTCTGCTTCGCACCAAATATCTGGCTGCCGACGGTATGGAAAATGTTATCAAGATCTTAGAAGAAATTGAAGATGAAAAGTTGCAGGATCTGGATTTTGTTGAACTTGGTGCTTGTAATTCCGGATGTGTCGGCGGATGCTTGAATATTGAAAATCCTTATATTGCGCTGACACGCATCCGTCAGGTGCGTAAATATATGCCCGTTTCCAATAACCGTATTAAGGATTATACGCTTTCGCCGGAAGAATATCTTTGCGATAAGCCGGTGGAATACGATCCTGTTTTACAATTGGATTTGGATTTAGGCCGCGCCATGCAGAAAATGCAGGAAATTCAGAAGATCGAAAAGATCCTTCCCGGGATTGATTGTGCCTCTTGCGGGTCGCCGTCTTGTCATACTTTTGCGGTTGATGTTGTGGAGGGCAGTGCTGACATTTCGGATTGTTTGATTTTATTGAAAAAGCAATTAGAGGAAACGAAGAATGATGAATGTTCATGATTTGGCTGCAGCCTGTGGTTTTACTTATTATAACGGGGAGACCTTGAACGGCGGTGCTGTCGGAGGAGCATATTGCTGCGATCTTCTCTCTTGGGTGATCGGCAGAGCCGGCGATGGAGATGCTTTGGTTACGGTTATGTCCAATCCTAATGTGATCGCGGTTGCTGTGATGGCCGACCTGCCTTGCGTTATTTTAAGCGAGGGCGTAAAGCCGGATGATAAAGCTATGGAAAAGGCAAAGGATAATGATGTTATTGTTCTTTCCTCGCCATGGACCACATATGAAACGGCGGTTAAAATTAATGGCGTTTTGAAAGCGGCAGGAGATCGGGAATGAAGATACGCTATGATCTTCATATACACTCCGCGCTCTCTCCCTGCGGAGATGAGGACATGACCCCCAATAATATTGTGAATATGGCGTTGATCTGCGATCTTAATATGATTGCGGTGGCTGATCACAATACCGTTGGAAATGTTGAGGCTGTCATGAAGGTGGGGGAGCGGGCAGGGATCACCGTTGTTCCTGCTATGGAATTGGAAACGGCGGAAGAGATTCATGTTTTGTGTCTGTTTCCTGATTTGGAATCTGCCCGGGCCTTTGAGCGAGAGCAGGTTGCTCCCGCTTTACCGCCGATCCAGAATGATCCCGGGATATTCGGCGTTCAGCAGATCATGGATGCGGAGGATCGTGTGGTAGGGGAGGACTCCCGCTATCTCATCAACGCAACGACCATTTCATTGGACGATCTGCCCGCGTTGATGGAATCCTACGGGGGCGTTGCTGTTCCTGCTCATATTGATAAAGCAACCAAAAGTTTGGTTGGTAATTTCGGTATGGTGGGGGATTATATGGGGTTTAGAAGCTTTGAGCTTTCCCGTCGTGTGCCGGATTATTTTATAGAGGCAACCCCGGGGCTTGGCAATCGTCCGTATCGTTATATTCATAATTCGGATGCTCATTATTTGCAGGATATTGGGGAACATTCCGGCGAAAATTCATTGGAATTACCCTTGAATTCAGCTGAAATTTTGATTTCATATCTGAAAAATAAAGAAATTTAATTTAATGCAAAAAATATGTAGAAATATTTATAATTTTATGTTATAATTTTTAAGTTGGAATTTACTGCGTGGCAGTTTTAATCATAAGGAGGATGAAAAATGAGCAACAAATGTCCCGTTCCCTTCAAAGGAACAAAAGAGCAAGAGCAGCAGTTG
>JAFSBD010000162.1 GCA_017442025.1 Clostridia bacterium | reverse complement strand
GGCGCTGGGCGCGGCGGGGCTTGCCTGCTGCTTTGCCTGGATCCCCGGGCTAAACGGCGTTTCGGGCGGGTTTGCCATCATCATCAGCGCGGTGGTTGCCGCGGCGTTCGGGGCCTTTTTCTGCCCTGTCGGAGAGGAGGATGAGGCATGAAGATCTTCCTTTATATTTTGGTGATGGCGGGGGTTACCTACCTGATCCGTATGCTCCCGATGGTGATTTTTAAAAAGAAGATCACCAATCGGTTTATCCGCTCTTTTCTTTACTATATCCCCTATGCGGTGCTGGCGGCGATGACCTTCCCTGCCATTTTAGATGCCACCGCAACTCCCATCTCGGCGGTGGTGGGGCTGGCGATCGCCTTGGTTGCCGCCTATTTGGAATGGGGCTTACTGCCGGTGGCGTTGCTTGCCTGCGGCGGGGTGTTTATCACCGAACTTATCTTGACATTTTTATAATTTATTATAAAATAAAAGCAGATCGTTTTTAGGGAGGAAGAACTATGGCTTTTTGCACCCAATGCGGGAAAGAAATCAAAGACGATATGATCTATTGCCCTTTTTGCGGGGTCAGCCGTAAGCCGACCTTCGAGGAGACGGCCGATCCGCAGGATATCGAGGATACCAAGGTTCTCTCGGTTTTGGCCTATTTCGGCCTGTTGGTGTTGGTAACCATTTTCGGCGCGCCCAAAAAATCGGTCTATGCCCGTTTTCATGCCAATCAGGGGTTATTGCTCCTGATTTTGAATATCGGCCTGGGCATCATTCGCTCCATTCTCGATGGTATCGATTGGGTTTTGGGCGCTTTGGGCGGTATTATTGCCCTGCTGGATATTTTCACTATTCCCATTGTGTTGGGCATTGGGGTAATTCAGATCTATCTCACCGTTGTCGGCGTAATGCACGCGGTCAAGGGGGAGATGAAGGAACTGCCCGTTATCGGCAAATATCGCATTTTAAAGTAAATAGAAAGCGTGTGGCGATGGCGTTGTACCCGTAAGGATACAACGCCAGTTTTATTCGCCAAAGGCGAGTGATATTGCTACGCAGTGATATTTGGACTAAAGTCCAAGTGATATTGCCTGCGGCAGTTTTAGAGCGAATAAAATACCACTGAAACCGTAAGGTTTCAATAACACTATTGTCGCAAGACAATAATAACACTTCGACAAAGTCGGAATATAACTTGAAAGGCTATCAGTTTTTATGTATAATAGACTTAGAGGTGATAACTATGGCTGATAGTGTTTTAAGGGACAAGGCAAAAGAGTTTGCAAAGAAAATCGTTTTTCTTTGCCGCGATATGAAATCAAACCACAAAGAATCCGTTTTAATAAATCAGTTACTCCGCTCAGCGACCTCTATCGGAGCAAACTTGCATGAAGCACAATATGCTCAAGGAACGAAAGATTTTATTTCAAAACTTGAAATAACTCAAAAAGAATGTTATGAAACTGAATATTGGTTAGAACTTCTTTTTGAGACAGGTTGTATGAATGAAGAAACTTATAAAGATGTTCAAAATGATTGTGGTGCTATTCGCAGAATGTTAATTTCTTCACTTAAAACTATAAAATCAAAAAAGGTGTAAATTATGAGGAAAAAATTATTTTCAATAATTGAGCCGGTAGACAATGGCAATAAGTTGAGTAATATTTACGATTTTATAATGATGACAACAATCGTTATAAGTGTTGTTCCACTTGCTTTTAAAGAAACAAACACTGTTTTTCTGTGGATAGATTACATAACTGTAAGCATTTTTATCTTAGATTACTTTTTGCGGTTGATAACCGCAGATTACAAACTTAAAAAATCAGCTGTTTCTTTCTTTATCTACCCGATTACACCAATGGCAATTATTGATTTGGTTTCAATATTACCATCTATTTCCGTCTTGAACAGTGGCTTTAGATTATTGAAACTATTTAGATTGTTAAGAACATTAAAGGTGTTGCGTGCTTTCAAATTTTTGAGATATTCAAAAAGTTTTGACATTATAGCAAGTGTGTTTAAAAAACAGAGAAAAGTTTTATCTGCAGTTGCAACAATGGCAGTTGCTTATATTTTGGTTTCTGCACTTGTAATATATAATGTTGAGCCGGAATCATTTGAGACTTTTTTTGATGCTATTTACTGGGCGACTATCTCACTAACAACTGTTGGCTATGGCGATATTTATCCAGTGACAACAATCGGTAGAATTGTTACAATGGTCTCTTCTGCTTTTGGTATTGCAATAATTGCACTGCCATCCGGTGTTATTACAGCGGGTTATCTTGCAGAGATTAACAAAGAAGAGTGATAATTGCAATAGGTTGAAATATAAGTATTATTATAAAGGGTTTTAGGTTCTCCTAACAAGTAACGTTTGGACACCAAAATGTCTTGCTTGTTACGGTATAAGACAACATTAAAAGAAGCACGAAATTTCGTGCTTCTTTTTTACTGTCCCTAAGAGTACGATGCGATTGCCACACGCTTTTTAGATGAATTGATGCTACCGCATCGTGAATTGGCTTCGCCATGATTTCTCGTTGGCGTTCCGCCTCCTTCATGAATTGAATTGCAACATTGTTGCAATTCATTTAGTTTAAAACTGCAATGCCGATGGTGAGGTAGGTGGCATAGAGCAGCCAAAGCAGGTAGGGAATCAGCAGGATCCCTGCGGGGCGGCTGATCTTCCAAAAGCGCAAAAGGGTCAGCAGAACCAAAACGTCCAGTAATAAAACCACTGCTACTCCCGCGCCAAAGGCCATAAAGCGGAAAAAGATGATGCTCCAGGTGAAATTGACAAATAATTGGATGGCATAGAGATTCAGCGCGTTGCGGCGGGCGAGCATATCGCCGTTATTCAGCCAGATCAGCCCGGCGGCGATGCCCATCAGGGCATAAAGGATGCCCCAGGCGATGGGGAAGAGCCAGCCCGGCGGGGCGAGGGGCGGCTGCTGCAGCTGCTGATAGACAGCGCCGATATTGCCCGAAAGAAGGCCGGAGAGGAAACCCACCCCTTCTGCGATGGCAACGCTGATCAAAATGACCCAAATCGGTTTGATTTTCATAAAAATCCCCCTTTCGGGAATATTATATGGAATTCACCGACTCGCTATGACCGAAAGGGGACGAAAAAGTAGGTAATCGGGGGTTGAAATATGAGAGGAGATGCGCTATAATAAAAGAGAGTTTGCATTTTTGCGCTCTATTAATATATTAATTTTAATGGTGGATTGCGTTGGGACAGGAGAAGGATGCGTTAATGTACCGAAAATTTTTAAAGCGTTTTTTGGATATGGTTCTGGCGGCTTTTGCTTTGCTGGTCTTATTGCTCCCCATGGCGGTGATCGCGGCGGTGGTTAAGCTGGATTCGCCGGGGCCGGTGCTATTTTGGCAAAAGCGGGTGGGCGCGGGCAAGCGAGTGTTTATGATGCCTAAGTTTCGCAGTATGTATGTGAAAGCTCCTGCCGAGATGCCGACCCACCTTCTGCAAAGCCCCGACCGATGGATCACGCGAAGCGGGCGCATCCTGCGCAAAACTTCGCTGGATGAGCTTCCTCAGCTCTGGTCCATCTTAACAGGCAAAATGGCAGTGATCGGGCCGCGGCCTGCCCTTTGGAATCAGCAGGATCTGATCGCCGCGCGGGATCGCTACGGCGCCAATGAGATCCGCCCCGGCCTGACCGGCTGGGCGCAGATCAACGGGCGGGACGAACTGGAGATCGAAGAAAAAGCCCGCCTGGATGGGGAGTATGCCCAAAAGATGAGTTTTGCCTTTGATTGCCGTTGCTTTTTCGGCACCGTTCGCTCGGTTCTGAAGCAGGACGGAATCGTGGAGGGCGGTATGGTTCAACAACAAGAGGAGATCAAGGAATGAAGATTTTAGTCGTTTGTCAGCATTATAACCCCGAGCCCTTTCGCCTGGCGGATATCTGCGAGGCGTTGGTGGAGCGGGGGCATGATGTTTCGGTTGTAACCGGGGTGCCCAATTATCCAGAAGGGGAGATCTATCCCGGTTACGAAAAGGCGGCGGGGAAGGATACGGTGGAAAAGGGTGTGAAGGTGCACCGTTGTTTCACAGTTCCCCGCAAGAATAATATTTTGTTCCGCATTCTAAACTATTATAGCTTTGCCATCTCTTCCACCTGTTACCTCAAGCGGGTGAAGGAAGAATACGACGTTGTTTTTGCCAACCAGCTCTCGCCGGTTATGATGGCTTGCGGTGCCATCCGCTACGCAAAGAAATGGGGCAAGAAGGTGGTTCTTTATTGCCTGGATCTTTGGCCCGCGAGTCTCACCGCGGGCGGCATCCGCCCCGATTCGGCGATCTATCGGTTCTTTAAAGGCATTTCCCGCCGCATCTATCAGCAGGCGGATCGCATTCTGATCACCTCCAAGGGCTTTGATTCTTATCTTAACGGCGAACTCAAGGTGGAAAAGGAATGCGAGTATCTGCCCCAATATGCTGAGGAACTTTTCGATGATATTCCGTCCTGGCAAGCCCACCAACCCCCTTACCACTTCGTTTTTGCGGGGAATGTTGGGGAACTGCAGGCCATCGATACCATTATTGAGGCGGCGCGGATCCTGAAAGAGGACAAGCGTTGCATCTTCGATATCTTTGGCGATGGCTCAGCCTTCGACCATTGCCGCATGATGGCAAAGGATCTGCCTAATGTCATCTTCCATGGGCGCAAGGATCTTTCGGAAATGCCCGAAGTTTATACCATGGCCGACGGAATGATCGTTTCCCTGCGGAATAACCCCATTATCGCCGCGACTCTGCCGGGGAAGGTGCAATCCTATATGGCGGCGGGGCGTGCGGTCATCGGCTCCATCGGCGGGGAGACCGCCCATGTTATTAATGCGGCGGAATGCGGCATCAGCGCCGCGCCCGAAAATGCGGAGGAGCTTGCCCGAAAGATCGGGGAACTGCTGGATCAGCCGGAGGTCCTTTGCACCTACGGGCAAAATGCAAGAGCCTATTATGATAAACATTTCCGCAAGGAAATTTTTATGCAACGTTTAATTTCGGAATTAGAAAAACACAGTTTATGATAAAGGAGAAAACAACATGAGTTCTTTTGAAGGGAAAACATTAATGATCACCGGTGGCACCGGTTCTTTCGGCAACGCGGTTCTGAACCGTTTCCTGACCACCGATATCGGCGAGATCCGTATTCTTTCCCGCGATGAAAAGAAGCAGGATGATATGCGCCATGAATTTCAGGCCAGAATGCCCGAGGTTGCCAATAAGATCAAGTTCTTTATCGGCGATGTGCGGGATCTGGCATCGGTGAAAAATGCCATGCACGGAGTGGACTATATCTTCCATGCCGCCGCATTGAAGCAGGTTCCTTCCTGCGAGTTTTTCCCCATGGAGGCGGTGAAGACCAATGTGATCGGAACGGATAATGTTTTGACCGCGGCCATCAGCGCGGGGGTCAAGAACGTGGTCTGCCTCTCCACCGATAAGGCGGCCTATCCTGTCAACGCCATGGGTACCTCCAAGGCGATGATGGAGAAGGTGATCGTGGCCAAGAGCCGCACCGTCGATCCCAAGGATACCAAGATCTGCTGCACCCGCTACGGCAACGTTATGTGCAGCCGCGGAAGCGTGATCCCCCTTTGGATCGAGCAGATCAAGGCGGGTAACCCCATCACCATCACCGAGCCTTCCATGACCCGCTTTATCATGTCGTTGGACGAAGCGGTGGATCTGGTGCTGTTTGCTTTTGAAAATGGTGTCAGCGGCGATATTCTGGTCCAGAAAGCCCCTGCCTGCACCATCGAGACCCTGGCCAAGGCAGTAACCGGCCTCTTTAAGCCCGACCACGAGATCAAGGTGATCGGCATTCGCCACGGCGAAAAAATGTATGAGACCCTGCTGACCAACGAGGAGTGCACCAACGCCATCGATCTGGGCGATTTCTATCGCGTGCCTGCCGATAAGCGGGATCTCAACTATGATAAGTATTTCAAAGAGGGCAATACCGAGCGGAACCTTCTCACCGAGTTTAATTCCAGCAATACCGAGCTTCTGGATGTGGAGCAGGTCAAGGAAAAACTGCTCAGCCTGAAGTATATCCGCGAGGAGCTGGCGGCCTGGGAGGCAAAATAAGAATGAATATCCTGATTACCGGCGCGGCAGGGTTTGTCGGCAAAAATTTGGCCGCCGCCCTGCAGTGCATCAAAGACGGCAAAGACCGCACCCGCCCCGCCCTTTCCATCGGGGAACTTTATCTTTATGATATCGATTCCCCCAAGGAGCTTTTGGAGCAGGCCTGCCAAAAGGCGGATTTCGTTTTTAACCTGGCGGGGGTCAACCGCCCCCAAAATCCCGCGGAGTTCATGGAGGGGAATTTCGGATTCGCCTCCACCCTGCTGGATACTTTGAAGAAATATCAGAATACCTGCCCGGTGGTGCTTTCCTCTTCCATTCAGGCGACCTGCATCGGGCGGTACGACAGCGACTACGGCCGCAGCAAAAAAGCGGGGGAAGAGCTTTTCTTCCAATATGCTGAAGAGACCGATGCCAAGGTTCTGGTCTATCGGTTCCCCAATCTTTTCGGCAAATGGTGCCGCCCCAATTATAATTCGGCGGTGGCAACCTTTTGCAATAATACCGCCAATGATCTGCCCATCACCGTGAATGATCCTGCCATCGAGCTGGAGCTTTTATATATCGACGATCTGGTGGACGAGATGCTGGACGCCCTGGAGGGGAAGGAGCATCATTGCGAATTTGATGGGATCCAAACGGTCCTGCAGGAGGGCGGCCGCTATTGCGCCGCGCCCATCACCCATCGGGTAACCTTAGGGGAGATTGTGGATCTGCTGGAGCAGTTTAAAGCCCAGCCCCAAACCCTGATGATGCCCGAGATCCCCCATAACAGCTTTGCTAAAAAGCTCTATTCTACCTATCTTTCCTATCTGCCCAAGGAGAAGGTCTCCTTCCCCTTGAAGATGAACGGCGATGAGCGGGGGAGCTTTACCGAGCTGCTCCGCACCCCCAAATGCGGGCAGATCAGCGTCAATATCTCCAAGCCCGGCATCACCAAAGGCCAGCATTGGCATCATACCAAATGGGAGTTCTTTATCGTGGTTTCCGGCAGGGGGCTGATCCAGATGCGCAAGATCGGTTCGGAGGAGGTCCTCAATTTCGAGGTCTCCGGCGAGAAGATCGAGGCGGTCCATATGCTCCCCGGCTATACCCATAATATTATCAATTTGAGTGAAACAGAGGATCTGGTAACGGTGATGTGGGCCAATGAGCTCTTTGATCCGAATAAGCCCGATACCTTCTTTGAGGTGGTTGAATGATGAATATCAAACTGGATTATTCCGATGTTAAATTTCAAGAAAACGGCAAACTGAAGCTTTTGATTATCGTTGGCACCCGGCCCGAGATCATCCGCCTGGCGGCGGTGATCAATAAATGCCGCCAATATTTCGATTGCATCCTGGCCCATACCGGCCAAAACTATGATTATAATCTCAACGGCATCTTTTTCCATGATCTGGGGCTTGCCGATCCCGATGTCTATATGGATGCGGTGGGCGACGATCTGGGCGCAACCGTTGGCAATATCATCAACTGCTCCTATAAACTGATGAATCAGATCAAGCCCGATGCCCTGCTGATTTTGGGCGATACCAACTCCTGCCTCTCGGCGATCTCCGCTAAGCGGCTGCATATCCCCATCTTCCATATGGAAGCGGGCAACCGCTGCAAGGATGAGTGCCTGCCGGAGGAGACCAATCGCCGCATTGTGGATATCATCTCCGATGTCAACCTGGCCTATTCCGAGCACGCCCGCCGCTATCTGGCCGATTGCGGCCTGCCCAAGGAGCGGACTTATGTTACCGGTTCGCCCATGGCGGAGGTGTTGCATCAGAATTTGGATGCCATCATGGCTTCCGATGTCCATCAGCGGCTGGGGCTGGAAAAGGGCAAATATATTTTGCTCTCCGCCCATCGGGAGGAAAATATCGATACCGAGAAGAATTTCCTCTCCCTCTTTAACGCCATCAACAAGATGGCGGAAAAATACGATATGCCCATCCTTTATTCCTGCCATCCCCGCTCCAGAAACCGCCTGGAGGCGAGCGGGTTTGAGCTGGATAAGCGGGTGATCCGCAATGAGCCTTTGGGCTTCCATGATTATAACTGCCTGCAGATGAACGCCTTCTGCTGCGTTTCCGATTCCGGCACCCTGCCCGAGGAGAGCAGCTTCTTCACCAGCGTGGGGCATCCCTTCCCGGCGGTCTGCATCCGCACCTCCACCGAGCGTCCCGAAGCACTGGACAAGGGCTGCTTTGTGCTGGCAGGCATTGACGAAACAAGCCTGCTGCAGGCAGTAGACACCGCTGTAGAAATGGTGAAGAACGACGATAACGGTATCCCCGTGCCGGACTATGTGGAAGAAAATGTATCCACCAAGGTGGTCAAGCTGATCCAGTCCTACACCGGCGT
>JAFSBD010000161.1 GCA_017442025.1 Clostridia bacterium | reverse complement strand
CCAGGAGCAGATCGCGAAGGTCTATGCCCGCTATGATGCGGCCCTTCGGGATGCCAATGCCCTGGATTTCGATGATATGATCTTAAAAACGGTGGAGCTTTTTGAAAACCACCCTGAAATTCTTGCCAAATATGCAGGGCGATTCCGCTATGTTATGGTGGATGAGTATCAGGATACCAACCCTTTGCAATATCGGCTGGTTTCTTTGCTCTCCTCCAAGTTTGGCAATCTTTGCGTTGTTGGCGATGATGATCAGAGCATCTATAAATTCCGCGGCGCCACCATTGAAAATATTTTGCTGTTTGAAGAGCGTTTCCCCAACGCCAAGGTGATTCGGTTGGAGCAGAATTATCGCTCCACCTCCAATATTTTAGATACCGCCAATGCGGTGATCGCCCATAATACTCAGCGCAAGGGAAAAAATTTATGGACAGCAGGTGAAGCGGGCGAGCCGGTCTATGTTAAGCGGGTTTCGGATGATTTCGAAGAGAGCCGTTTTGTGGCCGAGACCATTCAGGATCGGGTGGTAAAGGATGGGGCAAAATTCAGCGATTTTGCGATCCTTTATCGCACCAACGCCCAGGCAAACTCTGTGGAGCGCTATTTCGTTAAGAGTGCGATCCCCTATAAGGTTGTGGGCGGCTTCCGCTTCTATGAACGCAAAGAAATCAAAGACATTTTGGCCTATCTTCAGGTTATCAATAATCCGCGGGATGATCTGCGCCTTAAGCGCATCATTAATGAGCCCAAGCGAAAGATCGGCGCAACCACTATCGCTCATATCGAAGAGAATGCCCGCCGCATGCGGCTTTCCATGCTGGAGGTGATGGATCAGGCAGGGGAGTATCCCGCCTTGAATCGTACTGCTCCGGCCTTAACCGCTTTTGCTAATCTGATTCGTTCTTTAAAAGAAGATCTGGGCAAAGCTCCTTTAGATGAATGGGTTGCCCGTGTGGCCCGCGAAAGCGGATATATCACCATGCTGGAATTGGAAGATACCGATGAAGCCCGCGATCGCATCAATAATATTATGGAACTTTGCTCCTCGGTCAAGCAGTATCAGCAGGAGAACCCCCAAGGAACGCTTGCGGGCTTTTTGGAAGAAGTATCTCTGATGACCGATTTGGATCAAATGAGCGATGATGAGGATCGGGTTGTTTTGATGACCCTCCATTCCGCCAAGGGCTTGGAATTTGACCATGTATTCATGATCGGCATGGAGGAAGGGTTGTTTCCCAGCCAGCGTTGCATGGACGATGGAGAATTGGAGGAGGAGCGCCGCTTAATGTATGTTGGCGTAACCCGCGCGCGGAAAACCCTCCATTTGCTCCATGCCCGCCAGCGGATGCTCTATGGGCGCACCCAATATTGCATGCCCAGTTCCTTTTTAAAGGAACTGCCTGCCTTAACTATTAAAAATCTTTCGCCCCCGCCGGCGGAATTCGGTTCCTATGGAATGGGCGGATCGGGCTATGCCCGCACCCCCGGAGCGGTACGCACCGGTTTTGCAACCAAACCCACCCAGCCGGCCATCCGCCGCTCCGCTCCTGCCGCACCTGCGCCTTTTGCATTTGATTGCGGGGACCGTGTTGCCCATAAAACCTTCGGCGTTGGCACTTTGCTTTCCAAAACGCCTATGGGCAGCGATTTCTTGCTGGAGGTGCAGTTTGATAAGGTGGGAACCAAAAAGATTATGGCAAACTTTGCAAAATTAACGAAAGCAGAGGAATGATAAAAAATGACAAAAATCGACATATTCAGCGGCTTTTTAGGTGCCGGCAAAACGACCCTGATCAAAAAACTGATCCAAGAGGCTTTTCAAGGGGAAAAGCTGGTTTTGATCGAAAATGAATTCGGCGAGATCGGGATCGACGGCGGCTTTTTGCAGGAAGCCGGGATCAATGTTACCGAAATGAACTCGGGCTGTATTTGTTGCAGTTTGGTGGGTGATTTTGGTAAGGCTTTGGAGCAGGTGCTGGAAACCTACCATCCCGACCGTATTTTGATCGAGCCCAGCGGTGTTGGCAAACTCAGCGATGTCATCGCGGCGGTGCGTAATCTGGAACTGGAGGATGTAAGGCTTAATTCCTTTACAACTGTAGCCGATGCCTCCAAATGCCGCATCTATGCTAAAAATTTCGGTGAATTCTATAATAACCAATTGGAACACGCAGGCTGTATTATTTTAAGCCGCAGTCAAAACCTTTCCAAAGAAAAATTGGATGCCGCTTTGAAGATCATTCGGGAAAAGAATAAAAGCGCAACCATTATTACTACCCCCTGGGATCAACTCAGCGGAATGCAGATCCTGGAAGCGATGGAGCAACGGGGCGGCTTGG
>JAFSBD010000160.1 GCA_017442025.1 Clostridia bacterium | reverse complement strand
TCAACACTTTTTTTGAGTTTTTTGAAAATTATTATTAATATATATTATATAAGGAAGTTAGAAACGGATCCGACGGGCAATGCGGCGGCGACGCCGATTTTTATTCTGCCAGATCATAAATATAATATATGCAATAATTGCCAGGATTATTACAACACTGATGATCCGCACAATAATATTGCTGAAAAAGGTCTTGATCAGGTGGAGATAATAAAGGATCGCGCTGCGCTCCAAGGCGGTGCTGGCGACCAGATCAACCGTGCCGTATTCCACGCCATCCTTCACCAAGGTAACGCTTCCCAGAACATCCCCCACCGCGATGGGCGCATAAGCCAGCTCCTCGGCCTTGATCACCCGCTCAAAGGAGGCCACATCCACATCATCGGCCACCACCGCTTCGATCTTTTGGGCGGGGACCAGCATAACATAATCGCTCTTGGCGCAAAGGGCAACCTCGATCTCGCAGACCGAGGTGGTCTCGGTCAGCAGGGTCTGAACGCCGAAATTGGCAAAAGCCCAACGATAAAGGGCGGTAGAATCCGCGAAGATCGGGTTGGTTGCATTTTCGGTATAGCTGGCGTTCATGGCAATGCAGAGATACTCCATCCCCTTATACTTGGCGGTGGAGATCAGGTTATAGCCTGCGGCAGAGGTACTGCCGGTCTTGCCCGCCTGGGCATACTTATAATAGTTGCCGGAATTCATCCGAATCAACTGGTTGGTGGTGATCAGCACCCGCGAAGGGTTCATGTTGGTGGCGGGCAGGGTATAGCTGCTCGCGCTGAGATAGGGCAGTAGCCGCTCATCGGCGAATACCCTTTTGGCAAGGATCGCCATATCGGCGGCGGTGGTATAGTGGTTTTCATCGGTCAGGCCATGGGTATTGACAAAATGAGTATTCTTCATCCCCCAGGCCTTGGCCTGCTCGTTCATTTTGGCAACAAAGGCTTCAATACTGCCGCAAAGATGGATCGCCAGGGCGTTGGTGCCCTCATTGGCGCTGGAAATGGCAATGCCATACATCAGATCATTGAGCTTGACCTCTTCCCCATCCTTCAGCCCCATATTGGAGCTTCCGATCACCAGGTCGGCATAGGATGCGGTCTTATCAAAAATGATGGTCTTTTCCAGATCCTCGATGAGATCGATCGCCACTGCCATGGTCATCAGTTTGGTGGTGGAGGCCGGATAGATCTGCTCCTTGGCGTTCTTTTCATAGATGGCGGCTCCGGTATTCATGCTGATCAGCATGACGTTATTGGCCTTCGTTTCGGGGGCGGCATCAATTGCACCCACCGCCGGCACACAAGCCAGCAAAATTATGATCATCAGCAGTCCGCTGAGCCATCGAATCGTTCTTTTCATTCTTTTTATATCTCCCCTATAAAAAGTGTCGGTACATTTCAGTATACTATATAAGAAAGAAAAAAGCAATTCCCCAAATTATGAAAAGTGCCCGTATGCCGGCTTTTTAATTTGTTCAATCCTTTTTCAATATTTCATGGTATAATGATTATCGTACATCGAAATAGTGATATAATCACTATTTCGACATCAACTTGTGGAAATGTTTGCAACATTTCCACGCTCGTCAATCATTATAATGAAATAAGAATGGAGGT
>JAFSBD010000159.1 GCA_017442025.1 Clostridia bacterium | reverse complement strand
TATGATGCCGCCAAGGGCGTGGATTTTATTCCCTATGCCAAAACTTGTATTCACAATAATATCATATCTGCAATGAACGAAGCAAAGGCCCAAAAACATGCCGCCCTCAATAAATCCGTTGGGTTGGAAAAGGCGGCGTTATTCAGCTATGATAGTCCTATTGATCTTATGATCGTCCGAGAGCAGCTCGAAGCTGTTCTGGCAGGGGTTCAGACCTCCCTCTCCAAATTGGAGCAGCAGGTCCTCTATCTCTATCTGGACGGTCTCTCCTATAAAAAAATCGCTTCTCAGCTTCGGATTACTGAAAAATCTGTTTCCAATGCGCTCTGCCGCATCCGAAGTAAGTTATCATAGTTGAATACCCTAAAAGCGTAGCGAAACCCGTTGCACTCTGAGGGATCAAAAATATTTCACCACGAGAGAGGAAAACACCATGTACGAAGACAAGACACTCACATGCAAAGATTGCGGCAACGAGTTCGTGTTCACCGCCGGTGAGCAGGAGTTCTATGCTGAAAAGGGCTTCCAGACCGAGCCCCAGAGATGCAAAGCCTGCCGCGATGCTCGCAAGACTGCAGCCAGAGGCGCAAAGACCTTCTATGATGCTGTATGTGCCGATTGCGGCGCAGAATGCAAGGTCCCCTTCAAGCCTACCGAAGATCGCCCTGTATACTGCAGCGATTGTTTCGCTAAGAGAAAAGACGCGGAATAAGAGAATAATGGCCACGCCGAAAGGCGTGGCCTATTTTCTTTTTATTCAAAAACCTGTTCCATCAGCCGATTACTTTCGGGCGGTGAATATACCCAGCGTTCCATCTTCCGATCGGAATAGTAATATGTAAAGGGCGCGGGTTTATCGATGGGATCCCCCATATCCACGATCGCCAGCTTGATCTTCATTTTTTCAGGGAGGATGCTTTTGATATATACCCCAACATAGCGGTCTACCTCTGCATTTTCCGTTAATTCCGCAAGACCTGCAAGATTGGGCGTGAGCTCAACAAAAATGCCGTAATTTTCAATACTACGGATGATTCCGCCCACTGTTTGCCCCACCTCAAAGTTTCGGGCATTTTCCTCCCAGGTGCCCAGAAGTTCCTTATGGGAAAGCAGAAACCTGCGATTTTCCCGATCCACCTGCAACACCACCGCCCGCACTGTCATACCGCAAAGAAAGCGGTGATCGGGATGGCGGATGCGGGAAACGGAGATACGGTCGATGGGGATCATCGATACCACGCCGCACCCCAGATCCACAAACGCTCCAAACTGCTCCATATGGGTGATACGCGCATCCACCACCATGCCGGGCCGAAGAGTTTCCAGCAGATATTCCATGCATCGCTCCTGCGCCTCTCGGCGGGAAAGAAGCGCCACTCTGCGATTTCCGAGTTCCATAAAGCCCTTCACAACAAAGCAGATCATTTTATTGACCCGCGTGATGATCGCAACATCCTTCACGCTTCCCTCCCGGATGCCCATTGCCGCTTCTTCGCGGGGAATATACCCGGTCATGGAACCCAGTTCAACATAAAGATTATGGCCGCTATCGCAGAGTGTGCATCGCGCCTGCAGGATCACCTGCTCCTCGCAGGCACGCATCAGGCTTTGCTCGGATTTTAAATATTGCTGTTCCTCTGCCCGCTCGGTTCCTTCCGGGCGGAATGCTTCCTTTATCATTTTGATCCATTCCTTTCATGGAGCGGATAGCAAATTACCGCACTCCCTTTAATCTTGGTAAAATATATATGAATGGCGGCAAAAATAAATAACTTATTTTGGTAAAGTTACAGTTTGAATAATATATATTATTATGTTATACTAAATATATACTGGTAAAATTTTGGATTTGGAGGAATGATTACACAAAATGGATGTAATGGTTTCGGATATCCTTATAATGAAAAAAGCCCATCCTTGCGGCTGTAACCGTTTTTCGGTTCTGCGCATCGGAATGGACTTTAAGATCAAGTGCGAAGGTTGCGGGCACGAAATCATGGCGCCCCGCCAGCGGATCGAAAAAAACATCAAACGAATCGAGCGTGAACCCCATGATTGAAAAATTAGAATTGATCGCCGCCAGATACGAAGAGATCAACACCCAACTGGCAGATCCCGCTATCATCGGT
>JAFSBD010000158.1 GCA_017442025.1 Clostridia bacterium | reverse complement strand
TTTCCCTCTTTTGTAAAGCACCTTATTTTAATTTTACCGCTCCTTTTGAAAAAACTCATTTTCTTTTCAAAAAGGGGTTGATTTATTGAAAATATCGACTATAATGGCAGTGAAACCACCCTTTGGAGGTAAAGCCGATGTGATTTTAATGCATTTGGTAAAGGGGTTTTCCCGATCGCTCTTTTTTAAAAAAGGGCGCTGCGGTCGGGGAAGGAGCGATAGGCGCCTGTATTCATTTTTATGAAAACGATAAAATTTATTTTATCTCATATGCGCGGCAAAAGGGTTCTCTACTTTTGTTGCCTGATCCTTGTTGCCTTTATTAGTTTATTAACACTTTTGCCGTCGATCATCATCGGCGGTCTGGTCGATAATGTTTTGATGAGTGAAGCCAATATCACTTGGCTGGAGCGCATCCTGCAAATCACCGCCGAAAGTTCGGCGGCGGATATGCTGGTGCGTTATATCATCGCCATTATCGGCCTTTCTCTTTTTTCTACCGGCCTGCGGTATTTCGTTCACTTGGCAACAGAAAAAACTGCCTTTTATACCCGCGGCAGGCTGCAGGCCACCCTTTATGAAAAACTGCAGACCTTAAGCGCGGGCTTTTATGCCGCCACCCCCAGCGGGGAGCTGATCGCCAACCTCACCTCCGACACAGCGCAGGTGGAGGTTTTCTTCATGCATCATGCCTATCTTTGGGTGCGGCACGCGGCGGCCTTTTTGCTGACCTTATTTTTGCTTTTTTACTATAGCGGCACCCTGACGCTGATCCTCTCCGCCTTTTTGCCCCTCATTGCGCTTTTAAGTTTTATCATCTTTCGCTATACCCGCAAGCTCCATCAGCGGCTGCGGGATAAGTTCAGCGAAATGAACACCCTCGCCAATGAAAACTTAGGCGCTTATCGGGTAATTAAAGCCTTTGCGCGGGAGGACTATGAGCAAGAAAAGATGCGCAAGCTAAGCGGCGAATACCGCGACCTGGCTATCGATAATACCAAGAAGATGCTCCGCGTACATACCCCGATGCACCTGGTTTCCCGCCTGATGAGCATCTTCGGGCTTTGCCTTGCGGCCATCTTTGTTATCCGCGGGGAGATCACCGTTGGTACTCTTACCATCTTCAATACCCTGATCTTTTCCCTGCAAGCGCCTCTGCGCAGCATCACCGCCCTGATCAGTTCCACCCAGCAGGTGGCGGTTTCTGCCCGCAAGATCTATGACCTTTATCAGACCGATCCCGAGATCGAAAACGCCGCCCACCTGCAAAGCAAGCACGGCCGCATCCGCACCGTTGAATTTAAGCATGTTTCTCTGGAGCTGGGCGGTCATACCATCTTGAAGGACATTAACCTAAAGGTGGAATCGGGCAAGACTCTCGCGATCATGGGCCCCACCGGCGCGGGCAAGACAATCCTGATTTCTCTGCTTTTGCGGCTATACGATCCCACCGACGGGCAGATCCTTATCAACGGCGTGGATATCCGCAACATCGAGCTGCAGCGCCTGCGGCGGGAGATCGCCATCGCCACCCAGGATGTTTTTCTCTTTTCCGATACCATCGACAGTAACATTTCCTATTCCAACCCCGCCATGAGCCGCGCCGAGGCGCAAAAGGCGGCGGAAACTGCCAAGGCTGCTGATTTTATCGAACGCCTTTCCGATGGCTACGATACCATCATCGGCGAGCAGGGCATCGGCCTTTCGGGCGGGCAACGCCAGCGCATTGCCTTAGCGCGGGCAGTGGCGAAGGATTCCTCGGTGATCATCCTGGACGATACCACCTCGGCGGTGGATATGGAAACGGAGATCTCCATCCTGCAGGAACTGCGGAGCATCACCCATAAGACCAAATTCATTGTTGCCCAGCGGGTTACCTCGGTGCAGGATGCCGATGAGATCATCATTCTGCAGGAGGGTGCTATCACCGAGCGGGGCACCCACCAAGAACTTTTGGAAAAGGACGGCTACTATGCGGAGATCTACCGCATCAGCCATCTGGAAAAGGAGGTGGAGAAGAATGGCTAAACGCAATACATATAATGTCGACGAAAGCCTGGAGACCCCCTTCGACCTGAAAAACTTTCTAAGGTGCATCCCCTATATCAAAAGAAATGTTAAATACCTCATCGGCGCGTTGATCTTCAGCATCTGCGCCACCCTGCTGGGGCTTTTGGGCCCCATCTTCACCCAGGTCATCATCGATGATCTGATCCCCGATCGAAATATCCGCGCGGTGATCATCGTTGCGCTTCTTTATTTCCTTTCCGCCTGCGGGGCGGAAGCCTGCGGCTATTTTCAAACGCGGCTGACCTCCCGCGCGGGCCATCGCATCATCCATGGCATCCGCAAGGACGTTTTTGCCCATATTCAAAAGCTTTCCTTTAATTATTTTGATAGCCGCCCGCGAGGCAAGATCCTGGTGCGCGTTGTCCACTATGTCAATAACGTGGCAGACTTTTTATCCAACGGGCTGGTCAACCTGGTGGTTCAGGTATTGACCATCCTTTTCATCCTCTTCTTTATGCTCTCCCTCAGCCCCAAGCTGACCCTTTGCGTGCTGGCAGGCGTTCCCTTTGTTGTCCTCTTCTTAATGCTGACCAAGCGGCGGCTGCATAAAGCGCGGCGACTCAAAAGCGCCAAAAACTCCAATCTGACCGCCTATATCAGCGAATCCATCAACGGCATGCAGATCACCCAGGCCTTCAACCGCGAAAAGACCAATCGGGAGATCTTTGAAGATCTGGTGGAGGATTATAATACCGTTTCCTTCCGCGTTACCATCCTGGATAAACTGATCCCTGTTCTGACCGAGAATATGACCCGCTTTGTTACCTGCTTTTTATATCTGGCGGCCATCATTTTGTTTACAAAAGAACAGTATAGCGCAGGCGTAGTTATTGCCATGGCGGCCTATGCGGAGCGGTTCTGGGGACCCATTCAGGCCATCGCGGATATCTATAATACCCTAACCGACGTAGGCTCCTATCTGGAGCGGATCTTTGATACCATGGACGAACCCATCGAGATCGACGATCTGCCCGATGCCAAAGATCTCCCTTCCCTGACCGGGCGGGTGGATTATGAAGATGTTACCTTCGCCTATGAAGAGGGGATCAACATCCTGGAGCATGTAAACCTCCATGTGGAGCCCGGGCAGAGCATCGCTCTGGTTGGGCCCACCGGGGCGGGAAAAAGCACCATCGTCAACGTCCTTTGCCGCTTTTATGATATTCAGCAGGGCAAGATCCTGCTGGATGGGCAGGATATCAAACACGCCACTCTAAGTTCCCTGCGCGAGCAGATGGGAATCATGCTGCAGGATAGCTTCATCTTCTCAGGCACCATTCGGGATAATATCCGCTACGGCAAATTGGATGCCACCGAAGAAGAGATCATCGCCGCGGCCAAAACCGTCTGCGCCCATGATTTCATCATGAATACCGAAAAGGGTTATGATACCATCATCAACGAGCGGGGCTCCACCCTTTCGGGCGGCCAGCGTCAGCTCATCTGCTTTGCCCGCACCATCCTTTCCAACCCCGCCATTCTGATCCTGGACGAAGCCACCTCCTCTATCGATACCGAAACCGAAAAGCTGGTGCAGCAAGGAATTGCCAATGTTCTAAAAGGGCGTACCTCCTTCATCATCGCCCATCGCCTTTCCACCATCGCGGGATGCGACCGCATCCTCTATATCGCCGATAAAGGCATCAAGGAGCAGGGCACCCATGCCGAGCTGATGGAAAAGAAAGGTCTTTATTACCACCTTTATACCGCCCAGAGCGAATTTGAGAAAGAATAAAGGGGCTGTAAAAATTGCCCGAACCGCAAAGGGCGAAAAAAACAAAGGGGCTTCTAAATCAGCCCCTGCGCCAAAACAAACAATATGGAAGAAAGCCATCGCGAAGGCGATGGCTTTCTTTTAATGCCCTTTGCTACTTCCAAACCGAGCCACTCGGCGTACCTATGTACGCCGTCGGGTAACCCTGACGGCTCGGTTTGAAACTTTCAGACCATTTTTATGTGCCCCCAAATAAAAAGAGGTTGTGAAATTATCTTTCACAACCTCTTTTTTATCTGCAAAAGGTTTCAACGTAATGATCGAGGGATTCTTTAATGACCGATTTGGCTTCCTCGGCGGTATGGACTTCATCCACCACTGTTTCTTTCGCTTCCAGCGATTTATAAACCTTAAAGAAATGGGCCATTTCTTCAAAAATATGGGTGGGTAATTCTTTAATATCCTTATACTTATTATAGGTGGGATCGCCATAAGGAATGGCAATGATCTTTTCATCCCGACGCCCGTCATCCAGCATATAAATATAGCCGATGGGATAGCAACGCACCAAGGTCAGCGGCTCCAGCGCCTCGGAGCATAAGACCAGAACGTCCAGCGGGTCGCCGTCGTCGCCAAAGGAGCGGGGGATAAAACCGTAGTTGGCAGGATAATGGGTAGAGGTATAGAGCACTCGATCCAACATGATCAAGCCGGTCTCTTTATCCAATTCATACTTTTTCTTGCTGCCTTTGGAAATTTCGATCACTGCAACAAAATCATCGGGATTGATCCGCTTGGGATCGATATCATGCCATATATTCATAGAAATTTACCTTTCATTTTTTAAAAATTATAATCAATTTTTAAAATAAAATCAAGGCCTTATCCTATTCTTTCCCCAAAACCGTTCAAATGGGATGAGATTTTCGTTTTCTCTTACCGAAGGCGTATGTCGATACGTCAAGACCGGAAAATCGAAAAAGCGCTCGATTTCAACGGTTTATACCGCTATTTTTCGGTCGAGGCGAATCCTCTCTGTCAGCATCGAGATAAATTCGCCGTTCGTCGGCTTCCCCTTGGAGCTTTTAACAGTGAAACCGAAAATGGCATTGAGGGTATCGATATCTCCGCGGCCCCAGGCCACCTCGATGGCATGGCGGATGGCGCGCTCCACGCGGGAGGCAGTGGTATTATTATTTTTGGCAACGGTGGGATAAAGATCTTTGGTAATGGCTTTGAGCATATTGCGATCGTTGAGGGAAAGCATGATGGAATCGCGAATATAGTCGTAGCCGCGGATATGGGCGGGGACACCTACCTCATGCATCAGCTCGGCCACATACCGTTCCAATTCAAATTGGCCTTCGTCCATGGGCTCTTCCTTGCCCGCCCGCTTTTTATCCAATAAAACTTTGAAGCGGTCGCGGATAAACTGATAGTCCAGCGGCATCAGAATAAAAAGATCGCCGCCTGCTGCCATCACCTTTTGGGCCATGCGGTCGTTGGCCACCTGGGATAAAACCGCAAAAACCGTTTCCTTGCGGTAGCCCACTTCCTGCATGCCTTCGAGAATATCACAACTGCTTCTGCCGGGCAAAAAACTATCCATCAGCGCAATATCGGGCTGAAGTTCTGTTATGATCCGAACTGCATCCTGCCCCTCGGTGCAAAGCCCCAGCACCTCCAGCCCCAGCTCGGTGAAGCGTTCCCGATTATAGGCTGCTGCCTCCTCATCAGATTGCAGCAACACCATCGTCATCTTCTCAAACATTTCTTTCATCTATGTAGTCCTCCTCAGTTTTTCCGCTTAACGCGGAATGCAGGGCGGCTGTTTTCGCCCCTTTTGCTCAAATGATAGCAATTTCTTTCAGAAGATGCTGTCGAATAGTGTCCGCATTCAAAAAAAATCTAAAAATTGCTCCAAAACCCGCCATCCGCCGGAGAAGGAACGTTGGCAAGCCTTGGCCCAAGCCTCCCGATTTGCCCGAGGGTTGAGCAGCTTTCCCCCGCGGCATTCCACATGATCGGTTTGCTTTTCATCATCGAGTACATTATGTGTTCATTATAGCAAGTGTGATTTCCTTTGTCAATCCCCCGATTGACAATCGAGCACATATTGTGTATAATTCACCATGAGGTGAACAATATGGATTTTTCCAAACGGTTAAAGCAGTTGCGGAAGCAACAGGGCCTCTCTCAAAATTCATTAGCGCGGGAGGTCGGCATTTCCAAGAGCAGTATTAATATGTATGAACGGGGGGAACGGGAGCCAAGCTTTGCCACCCTGCAGACCCTTTGCACCCTTTTCGGCGTGGACGCCGATTATTTATTGGGCAACGAAGGAAAAAGAAAGCTTCCCCTTTTGGGGGAGATCGCCTGCGGCGAGCCCATCTTTGCCGCGGAGGAGAAGGGCGTTTATGCCGAAAGCTCCATCGAGGCGGATTTTTGCCTGCGGGCGAAGGGCGATAGTATGATCGGCGCGCGGATCGCGGAAGGGGATCTTGTTTTTATAAAAAAGCAGGATGCCGTGGCCAACGGCGAGATCGCCGCGGTAGTGATCGAAGATACCGCCACCTTAAAGCGGGTCTATTATGATCCAAAGGAAAAAAAGTTTGCGCTCCATGCGGAAAATCCCCGCTATGCCCCGCTGATTTATCAGGGTGCGGAATTGGAGCGCATTAAGATTTTAGGGAAAGCGGTGGCATTTCAGAGCATTATCGACTGATTTTTCGCCGAATATATTGACAATCCCTATACTTATATGTTAACATTCGATCATAGAATGGAGGCGCAATACTCATAAGTACCGATCCTCAAGGGGTAATCAGCGGATCGCGAAAGGGGGTATTGCCGAAGTTGCGCTTTTGCTCCCCACCCCCTTAAAAGCGTAGCTGGGCCGGCGCAAAAAATGCGTCGGACTGTCGCATTAGCTTTATCGCCCTATGCGGAGTGCCATCTTTTGATTTGGAAATTTCCTGCAAAAGAGCCTCTCTTTTGCAGGTTTTTTATTTTGTATCATTATTATAGGAGGAAATTCCATGCAATTCAAAAAGTTACTTCCCAAGCTGCTGATCGTTGCATTCGTTGTTGCGTTCGGCATCCTTTGCGCATTTACCGGCTCCATTACCGCGCCGGTCGGTACGCTTTGGTCCCTGTTCCCGCCGGTGATCGCGATCGGCCTGGCGCTGATCACCAAAGAGGTTTATTCCTCGCTGTTTGTGGGTATCCTGATGGGCGGTCTGCTTGCCACCGGCTTCAGCCCCCTCAAAACGGTGGATTCCATCACCAGCGAAGGCTTCATCAGTGCCGTTTCCGGCAGTGCCGGCATCTTCGCCTTCTTAGTTATTTTGGGCATCATCGTTGCTCTGCTGAATAAAGCAGGCGGCTCCCGCGCCTTCGGCAACTGGGCGGCCAAGCACGTCAAGACCAAGATCGGCGCATCTCTGGCCACCTTCGCCTTCGGCGTTTTGATCTTTATCGACGATTATTTCAACTGCCTCACCGTTGGTGCTGTTATGCGCCCGGTTACCGATAAGGCAAAGATCTCCCGCTCCAAGCTGGCTTATCTGATCGATGCCACCGCCGCACCGGTCTGCATGATCGCGCCCATCTCTTCTTGGGCGGCCGCCGTTTCTTCTTACGCCCCCGAAGGGGAAGGGCTCAGCCTGTTTGTGCAGGCAATTCCCTATAACCTTTATTCCCTGATGACCTTTGTTTTCATCATTGCCATCACCCTGATGAAATTCGATTACGGCCCGATGAAGCTCCATGAAATGAACGCCGATAAGGGCGATCTTTTCACCACCGGCGAGCATAAGGGCGATGCCGATGAGCTGGAGGAGGGTTCTCCCAAAGCAAAGGTGATCGACCTGGTCTTCCCCATTCTTATCCTGATTGCCATTTGCGTTTTTGCCCTCTTCTATATCGGCGCAGGCGGTAATTTTTCCGCCAACTTCATCACCGCCTTCGGTGATACCGATGCAACCGTTGGCCTGCCCTGGGGCGGCCTGATCGCGCTGGTTATTACCCTGATCTACTTTATGGCCCGCCGCCTGATCTCCTTTAAGGATGCTATGGCCTGCGTGCCCAAGGGCTTTATCGCTATGGTTCCCGCTATTTTGATCCTGACCATGGCCACCACCCTGAAGAATATGACCGGCCTTTTGGATTCCGATGCTTTTGTTAAAGAAGCGCTGGCAAATGCAGGGGCCCTGCAAAGCTTCCTGCCCGCCATCATCTTCCTGGTAGCCTGCGGCATCTCCTTCTCCACCGGCACCTCTTGGGGTACCTTTGGTATTCTGATTCCCATCGTTTTGGCCATCTTCCCGGTTGGCAGCGAGCTGGGCATCATCGGGATGTCTGCCTGCTTGGCCGGTTCGGTCTGCGGCGACCATTGCTCCCCCATCTCCGATACCACCATCATGAGCTCGGCGGGTGCCCAATGCAACCATATCAACCACGTTTCCACTCAGCTGCCCTATGCGCTGACTGTTGCAGGTATTTCGCTGGTTGGCTATCTGCTGGCCGGTTTTGTCCAGAATGTCTATATCGTTTTGGGCTTCTCCCTCCTGCTGACTCTCGGCGTTCTCTTCGCCATCAAGGCCATTACCAAAAATAAATAAGCAAACAAAAATGGCGTAGCCTGTGGGCTACGCCATTTTTATTTTTTCTCAAACAAATTTTTAACAACGAATTGAAAACGGATTAAATCGGATGGATTTTTCGTTTTCTTCAGCCGAAGATGTATGTCGATACATCGAGGATGAAAAAACGGAAAAGGCGCCGATTTTATTCGTTTTCTTCCTCTACCTTAGGGGGGCATATAACTTGAACATAATCCACTCGATGGAAATCGGTCTCCGTTACCGTTATGGTCAGGCGGTCATATTGGAAGGAATCCCCCACTTCGGGAACCTTTTCCAACCGCTCCATCACCCATCCGCCGAGGGAAAGGCTTTCGGCCTCTTCGGCCAGCTCGAAATCAAAGTATTCGCAGAAATCCTCTAAGTTGACCATGCAGTCAACGATCCAGGTATCTTCGCCCTGCTGGCGGTATTCTTCAACGACCTCATCATGCTCGTCCCAGATCTCGCCGACCAGCTCCTCCAGAATATCTTCCATGGTAACGATTCCGAAGGTTCCGCCGTATTCATCCAGAACAACGGCGATATGGGATTTATTCTTTTGCAGTTCCTGCAAGATATCGTTGATACGTTCGCTTTGCTGGATGAAGATGGGGGGTGTCATAATATCGCGGATGCTCTTTTCGGTGATGCCGTTTTCGGTATAGAAATCCTTTTGGTGGATGACACCGACGATATTATCAATATTTTCTTCATAAACCAGCAGGCGGGAAAATTGACTTTCATAGAACTGCTTGGAAATTTCCTTTTTATCGGTATCGATACTCAGCGCTACCAGATCGGTGCGGTGGGTAAGGATATCCTCCGCCTTCCGCTCGGAAAACTCGATGGCATTTTTCAGCAGGTCGCCTTCATCCTCATCGATACCGCCCTCCTGCTGAACCTCTTCCACCAGCATCAGCAGTTCTTCCTGGCTCATTTTGGTATCTTCTTCCAATTTGAAGAGTTTGGTAATGAGTTTTTTCCAGCCGCCGAAGATAAAGTTGAGGGGCATCAGCAACCAGATAAAGAGTTGCAGCAGCGGAGTGGAAAACATCGCAAATTTTTCAGGCACATCCTTGGCAATACTCTTAGGGGTGATCTCGCCGAAGATCAAGACCAAAACGGTAACAACCACCGTTGAGATGGTCGCGCCGTTTTTGGGTGCATAGTGCAAAAACAAAACGGTGCCTAAAGAAGAGATCAGGATATTGACAATATTATTACCAATCAAAATGGTGGAGATCAACCGATCGTATTTTTCGGCTAACTTCAAAGTTCTTTCGGCGCGTTGATTGCCGTTTTCCACCATTGCCTTGAGCCGCGTTTTATTCAGCGAGGAAAAGGCGGTTTCGGTGGCGGAAAAATAAGCCGAGCCGATCAGGCAGAGCGCCATAAACAAAATGTAGTTCCATAAGGGAAACGCAGCAGGGTCCGGGTCCATAGTAAGTAATTCTCCTTCAATTTAATAATACTTTTTTATAAAAGGCTTTGCAAAACGAAAATAGACGCAAAAAAGCATACCTATCCCTTTTTATCGGGTGTAGGTATGCTTATCATTCAAGGCAAAGCAACGGTTATCGTCGCTACTGTCGCTATCCATCGTTTGAAAAGTTCGTCCTTTCAATTTAGTGGCTATACTATAACAT
>JAFSBD010000157.1 GCA_017442025.1 Clostridia bacterium | reverse complement strand
CTTTCCCTTCGATAATGCGGTACGCGCTGTTTACTACCTTTTCTTGAATTTCCGGTTTCAATCGCTCGAAATCGTAATAGCCTCGCAATTTGCAAAAGTCATCTAAGTCGATTCCCGATATATTGGCACTGCTCCAAACGGCAAATTCTTCATCACCATGTTCGCCGATAATGAAGGCATGAACATTGCGAATATCCACCTTAAAATGCTCTCCAAGCAGATATTTTAGGCGGGCTGTATCCAAGACTGTTCCGGAACCGATAACCCGTTCCGGGGGAAAACCGGAGGCATCGAAGACCATTTTGGTCAGAACATCCACCGGGTTTGACACAACAATGATAATACAGTCCCTGTTATATCGCTTGAGTTGATCAATAATGCTGTTCATGATCGTACGGTTGCGCCCCAAAAGCTTCGGCCTGGTTTCTCCGGGCTTTTGGTTTGCGCCTGCTGCAATGATGATGATTCCACATTCCGCAAGGTCACGGTATTCTCCGGGATAGATGCGCATAGGGCCGGAATAGGGAAGGCCGTGGCTCAGATCCATTGCCTCTCCTTCGGCTCTTTTTTTATCGATATCCAGCAAAACCATCTCCGAGAAAATATTCTTCCCCGAGAGTTCAAAGGCAATAGACGATCCTACAAAACCGCACCCGATGATACCAACTTTTTTCATGTTCATGGAAAGTTCCTCGCCTTATAAAAAGGTTGCATAGCCGGGATAATAACTATGCACACCGATCACACCTTCAATGCCGAGCAATCGGTTGTATTTACAAACGCGTTCGCTTCGGGCAGGAGCACCGGTCTTAATCTGACCTGCATTGACCGCAACGGCGAGATCGGCGATAAACGCATCGGCAGTCTCGCCGCTTCGGTGGGATATGATGGTTTTAAATCCATTATTTTTTGCCATTCGTATGGTTTCCAGTGTTTCGCTCAAGGTTCCGATCTGATTCAGTTTAATCAAGATCGCGTTTCCGCTGTTGAGCGCAATGCCTTGTTGAAGGCGATTGCTGTTGGTAACAAATAAATCATCGCCCACGATCTGAATGCCGGTTCTTTTGCGTACCTCTGCAAAGACCTTAAAGTCATCATCGCCCAAGGGATCTTCCAGGGATATAATGGGGTATTTTTTGACTAATGTTTCGTAGTATTCGATCAGTTCATCGGTTTGATATTTTCGGCCGGTTTTGGGCTGGCAGTAGCCTTCGGGGGTCTTCCATTCGCTGGCGGCAGCGTCTAATGCGATTGCAATATCACGCTCGGGTTCGAAGCCCGCGCGCTCGATCGCACGGATCAATAGGGTGAGGGCCTGTTCATCGGTTTCTAAATTCGGTGCAAAACCGCCCTCATCGCCAACGGTTGTATTCAATCCGTTTTCCTTTATGATATGACCTAATGCATGATAGACCAAAACGCTCATTTCCATGGCTTTGGTGAATGTGGGGGCACCGATGGGAACGATCATAAATTCCTGAATTTCCACATTGTTGTTGGCGTGCGCGCCGCCGTTAAGAACATTCAACATAGGCACCGGCATAGTCGTTGCGGCCGCACCGCCCAAATAACGGTAGAGGGGCATACCACATGCAATTGCGGCAGTCCTTGCGGCGGCAAGGGAAACGGCCAAAATGGCATTGGCTCCTAAATTTTCTTTATTTTCCGTGCCATCTGCTTCGATCATCTTCCGATCCAAGGTGATCTGATCAAAAATATCCTGCCCACTGAGTACCTGATTGATGGTATGGTTGATGTTGGCTACTGCTTTATATACGCTTTTTCCATTATAATTTTCTGCCTCATCCCGCAGTTCTTTCGCTTCGTATTGGCCGGTGGAAGCACCGCTGGGAACTGCCGCAGATGCGGTTATCCCATTTTCCAATAAAACCTGCGCTTCGACGGTCGGATTCCCTCTGGAATCCAAAATCTGCCGCGCAAAAACTTCCTTGATATTTGTGTTATTCATAGTAAAAACCTCCTTTGCCATAGTATGTCCCTTTTCTGCTCAAATAACAAAGTTCTATAACGATTGGTGGCAACATATACTGAAAGCAAAGGGAGGACAACTACTGATGAAAACAAAGGAATCCTATAAAATTGATGAAATACTTGAATATATTGATAAGAAATGGCATCCTCTCATACGCGAGCAACCGAAAGAACTACTTAAAATGGCAACCGAGCTTCGATTTCGTGTGGGGCGGGGATGCACTATAAGTTGCGGAGACGGCAATTATCCCATTGACGGTATGGAAGTTTCCTCAAAGGACATGGAATACATGATGGAGCGGATATGCCGAGGCGCCCCATATCAATTAGAAAGGCAAATGGAAAATGGTTACATCCCATTGCCCGGAGGGCATCGGGTTGGGATCTGCGGTACCTTTGCCGAAGATGAGAACAGCCATATTCGCATTCGCGATATATCGTCCATCAATTTCAGGATCTGCCGCGATATTGCGGGAGGAGGCGAAAAATTGCTGCCTAAATTGCTCTGCGACGGTCGTTTTTGTTCCACATTGATTGTTTCCGAACCCTGCGGCGGTAAAACCACACTACTGACCGATCTCGTTCGTGAATTATCCAAGAATGGATACCGTTGTGCGGTTGTGGATGAACGAGGAGAAATTGCCGCTTCCTTTCAAGGGTATCCTCAGAAGGATCTCGGACCTTTGGCTGATGTTTTGGATGGGTATCCCAAACCCTACGGCATGATGGTTGCTTTGCGAACGCTGGCACCCCAGGTTTTAGTCTGTGATGAAATCGGTACCTACGAAGAAACCGAGCGAATGCTGGAGGCAATGAATGCAGGGGTTCCTTTTCTTGCAACTGCACATGCAAAAGATGAAGAGGAACTTTTTAATCGCCCTCAGATCAAGCAACTGATTGATGCGGGGGCAATATCAAAGGTCGTTTTATTAAAAGGTGCAAAAGCGCCGGGAAGAATACGAAAGGTATTGCAACTGAATCGCTATGATAACGAAGATTTTTGGAGCAGCGCTGATTGTTAGCGGAGGATATTTACTGGGATGGGTGTATACATATCAAAGAAGAAAACGGATGGAGACGCTAATTGCTATTCGGCAAATCTTTTCTGATTTCGATCAAGGGTTGCGAGAATATCGTCAATCGTTGGATGAAGCTTTGGCAAACAGCGGAATGCTGGGCGATGCGATCTTAAATCATACCCCCATTTCCCGGATCGAGCAGAATGATCGCGAGGTGATTGATCGAGCGATACAAAAGATTTCCAACAGTGGCTATTCCGATTCCATTTCAATCTCCAAAGAGCTATTGAACACTCTGGATGAAAGGATCAAGAAGTTATCCACGGACAATCAGAGCGGGGGAAAGTCGTTGCCGTTGGTAACCGGCTCGGTTGGTCTGTTGGTTGCAGTATTATTGTTTTGATATGGAAATGGAATTGATTTTTAAAATAG
>JAFSBD010000156.1 GCA_017442025.1 Clostridia bacterium | reverse complement strand
TTCGAGAGTTAGTCCGACTACATTAAAAAAGAACCTGGCGTTGATCAACGCCAGGCCCAAAAAGGTTTTAGGTTTTCAAAAACCGGTAGATTTGTTTGAACTTTCTCTTAAAAAGTGTTGCACTTAGTTTGACAATTCATCACTTGCCTTGCTTGGAAAGCAGATGCTGTTCCCGAGCACTGACTTTGCCCTCGGGCTTGATTTCGCCTGCTTTGAGCAGAGAGAGCTTGGTGAGATAGGGGCCAACCAACTCATAGATCAAAACAGAGAAGAGGGTAATGTTTGCAACGATCGCACCCTCCGGCCCTAATTGCTCCGCTTTGAGGGCCATGCCCAGAGCAACACCGGCCTGGGGCAGTAAGGTTATGCCGAGATATTGAACGATGTTTTTATCGCAATGAACCGCTCTCGCGCTCTCCCGTGCACCGAAATATTTACCCAGGGAGCGGAAGAGGATATAGACCAGACCGATGCAAACGATCATGGGATCCTTGAAGATGGAAAGCTCCAGCTCCGCGCCGCTCAAAACGAAAAAGAGGATAAAGAGCGGGGCAGTCCAGCGGTCCACACGGTCCATCAGCTCTTCCGAGAAATCGCAGATATTGCAGAAGATGGTGCCCAGCATCATGCAGACCAGCAGGGGAGAAAAGGCGATATGAACACCGCCGATCTCAAATTTCAGCATAGAGAACGCCACGGTTAGGAAAACAAAGGTTACCGACATGGACAACCGCTTGGAGCGGGAATGGAAGAATTGCTCGCACCAGTCGAATAGGAAACCCATCAGCGCGCCCAGCAAGAGGGAAAGAATGACCTCCAGCAAGGGTTCAACAATAATGGAAACAACATCGACATGACCGCTCATCAGCGCGCGGGCGATGCCGAAGGAAACAGCAAACAAAATCAAACCTACTGCATCATCCAGCGCAACGATAGGCAAAAGAATATCGGTGAGCGGGCCCTTGGCTTTATATTGGCGAACGACCATCAAGGTGGCCGCAGGGGCGGTTGCCGAGGCGATCGCACCCAAAACGATGGCGGAAGGCAAGGGGAGCTTATCGGGAATCAGGAAATGAAGGCCGATCAAAGCGGCGTCCACCAGCAACGTAGCGGTTACTGCCTGGATAATGCCGATGATGGTGGCCTGCTTTCCGTTTTTCTTTAATTGAGAAAGGCGGAATTCATTGCCGATGGAAAAGGCAATAAAACCCAGCGCAACATCGCATAGGATTTCATATTGCTTGATGTTTTCCATGCTGGTAAAGCCCAAGCCGTCGATCTTTAGATTGCCTAAAAGATAAGGACCAATCAAAATACCTGCCACCAGATAGGCGGTAACGGCAGGGAGTTTTAAAGGTTTGGCCAGGCGGGAAAGCATCAGCCCCGCAAAAAGGGCAATGGATAAACATAATAAGGTTTCCATATATTTTACCTCCGAATTTTTAACCGTTGGTTATTATAGCACCTTCTTCTCCGACTTTCAAGTTGAATTATAAACAAAAACCCCGGATTTTTCCGGGGTTTTCTGCTACATTTCTTCAAAAAGATCTGCAAGTCTGCGGGTGGCATCCGCCATTTCTTTTACTTTAAGGGGAATCTGTTCAATTGGTGCGTTTTTGCAATGTTGATCGGCTTCTAATGTGAAATAGCCGTCATACCCGATCTCCTTGAGGGCTTTAACCAGCGCGGTGAAATCGATCTGCATGGTAAAGGGAAGGCGGTGGAGATCTTCTTTGAGGTCGTTATCGTGCAAATGAAGGGCTTGCAGATGATGCCCCAGCGCACGGATCATTTCGGGAGCGGAGGTATTTACGCCCCGCATCTCTGCGTGGCCGACATCCAGGCAGGCAACAAAGAAGGGATCATTGACCGCCTCCAAATGGGCTAAAAAACTTTGGGGATCGCTGCAGGCGGCGGAGATGATTTCACCGCTCTCTTTATTCCGTAGCCACATATTTTCGGTGGCGATCTTAACGCCGCAGCCTTTGGCAAAGGGCAGCAGTTCCAAAAACATCTCGGCATTTTTTTCGGCGGGGCTGTAGTTATCAGGATGGATGACGCAGATGCTGCCGCCCGCCTCGGCGGTGCATTCAATGGCGCGCTTTAAATAATTATGGATCTCCGGAATATAAACGGGGAAGGGAGCGTGGGATTGATTGCAATGAATGCCCTGATCCTCGCCGATCCGCTTTAACCGCCGAACAAAGGAAAGATAGTCCTTCCCTTGCAGAGGATGGTCGGTGATGCGCATGGTGCGGGTAGTCTTATCATAAGGTGCCATAGCAAACATGGAAAGATCCCATGCATCAAAGCCGCATTTCCCAACCAACTCTACCGCTTTTTCTTCACCGATATATTTGCCGAAAGAGGCTATCTCTGTTGACGTTTTCATTGTTATTCTCCTTACTTTTGGATTGATAATATTCTATCAAGAAAAGGACTGAAAATCAATCTTAATTTTTCATAAAAAAACAGTGGCAGCAGCCACTGTTTTTTATGTTGATTTTTTATGCCTTGGCCAAAGACTTTCTGGAGATCAGCTGCAGGATCACAACAACAGCGACCATAGCCAGACCGATCGAGTCGGTAACGATTCCGGGGTAAATCAGCAGCAACCCGCCAACAACTGCCAAGATCCGTTGGTACCATGGCATATGATGGAGGAACCATCCTTCCAGCGAAGAGGAAACGGCAAAGATGCCGATAAAGGATGTGATACTAATCAAAACAACTTCCCAGGCATTGGTGTCTACCAAAAGCATGGCGGGATTCAAAGCAAAAATATAGGGGACGATGAATGCGCCGATAGCAAGCTTGGTGGCGGTAAAGGCTGTCTTCATCGGGTTGGATTGGGCAATCGCCGCGCCTGCATAAGCCGCCAGAGCAACCGGCGGAGTCAGGTCGGCAACAATGCCGAAATAGAAAACAAAGAAGTGGGCAGCCAGTGCGGGAACGCCCATCCGAACAAGGATCGGTGCGCAGGTGGCGGCCATGATGCAGTAGTTTGCGGTAGTGGGAACGCCCATGCCCAAAACAATGCAGCAAAGCATGGTGAGGAAGAGGGCGATAATCACTTGGTTCCCTGCCAAAGCAACAATGCCGTTGAGCAGCTGATTGGCAAGACCGGTCATGGTGATGGTGCCGGCAACAACACCGGCCACACCGCAGGCGGCGGCAACGGTGATGATGCCCTGGCCGCCGGCAGCCAAGGCTTCGAAAATGCGTTTGGGAGTAATGCGGTTTTCTTTGTTGATGATGCCAACGATGATCGCGGCAACAATTGCCAAAGCAGCGGCAAACTGCAAAGTGTTCTTGCCGGAACTTACTAAGTAGATCAATAAGATCAGGGGGATCAAAAGATAAAGCTTTTTGAGCAAGGGCTTGAGCTTGGGCAGTTCGTCTTTGGTCAGGCCGCGCAAGCCCTCTTTCTTTGCTTCCAGATGAACCGCAATAAAGATGCCTGCAAAGTAAAGAACAGCAGGAAGGATCGCACTTAAAACGATGCTGCTATAGGGAAGGTTCAGGTTTTCTGCCATCAAGAATGCGGCAGCGCCCATGATCGGGGGCATGATCTGCCCGCCGGTGGAAGCGGAGGCCTCTGCAGCGGCGGCAAACTCAGGCTTATAGCCGGTCTTTTTCATCAGCGGAATGGTTACCGCACCGGAACCAACGGTGTTGCCAACCGAGGAACCGGAAACCATGCCTTCCAAGGCGCTGGCAACGACCGCCACCTTGGCAGGGCCGCCGGAAAAGCCACCAACAAAGGCGTTGGCGATCTTGATAAAGAAATCGGCAATGCCGGTCCGCTCCAGGAAGGCACCAAAGATAATAAAGATGGCAATAAACTTGGAGCAAGCATTGACCGGAGTGCTCAGAATACCTTCTGCGCTATAGAACAGGGAATGGACAATATAGGATAATTTTTTGAGAAAATCCGGGTTATTAACACCCCAGATGAAAGCATAAGCCACTAATGCTCCGGCAACGATCAAAATCGGCAGGCCCACGCTACGGCGGCAAACCTCCGCCAGAGCGAGAATACCGATGATACCGATAACCACCTGATACATTTCCAGCTTAACACCCTGCTGGATAATGGTTGTTGCAAAAATGGTGTAGTAGAGAAATGCCGCGGTACCCAAAACCATCATAACGATGTCGTACCAAGGCATGCTGTTTACTTTCTGTTTGCCTTTTCTGGCGGGGAATACCAGGAAGCCTAAAAATACAATGAATCCCATAAAGGACGAAAGGCGAACCTGATCCAGCCAGGTGGCAAACAAAGTTACATAAAGGCAGAAGATTGCGAATGCCGCCAGGCAGCAACTAACGAGGATGCGGGGAACCCCTTCCCATACGCGGGTATTGGATTCGCGGTCAAATTTTTTCATGACCGCTTCCAGATCCATCGGCTCCTGGCTTTCTGCCGCTTTATTTTTTTTGAATAACGACTTCAATTTCTCGAGCAAAGCCATTTACCTCCTTGTGCATTGAAAGGGCTGCGGCGAGTGTATCGCCGCAGCCAAAGAATATACGCTTAGCAGGGAGTTACTCTGCTTCTACAGTAACGCCCTTTTCTGCAAAGTACTTTGCAGCGCCCTTATGGAAGGGGGCTTCCATACCGCTGGTTGCATTTTCGATGCTCAGCTCAGCGCCCTTAGCGTGCCGGGTGGTGATTTCATCGATGTTATCAAAGATAGCAGCGGTCAGATTGTAGATATCATCTTCAGAAGCGTCTGCGTTGCAGATGAGGGTAGCCTTAACAGTGATGGTCTTAACATCTTCGGTCTGACCCTTATAGGTTTCTGCGGGAACGGTATACTCGGTATAGAAGGGGCAGTCGTTCATCAGCTTGGCAGCGATATCGCCATCGAGGGGAACCAGCCAAGCATCATTGGTCTGGCAAAGCTCGGTGATGGCGGGGGTGGGAGCGCCTGCAACGATGAAAGCGGC
>JAFSBD010000155.1 GCA_017442025.1 Clostridia bacterium | reverse complement strand
TTCGAGAGTTAGTCCGACTACATTAAAAAAGAACCTGGCGTTGATCAACGCCAGGCCCAAAAAGGTTTTAGGTTTTCAAAAACCGGTAGATTTGTTTGAACTTTCTCTTAAAAAGTGTTGCACTTAGTTTGACAATTCATCGGTTTCCCGTCGATGCAACCCAAATGAATTGGGTTAAGGAGTACAATTTAATTGTACTAATTTTTGCAAAGAAAAATTAAATAAAAGGCCCTGCAAAACAAATCATTTGTGTTGCAGGGCGGGTTGTTATTTGGTCCAGCCTTCGCCGTTGATCTCATGGGCGCGGAGGATGGTAACAAAAGCGTCGGGGTCGGTCTCCTTGAGGATGGAGAGCAGGGCGGCATATTCCCGCAGGGGGAAGGAGATCTGGAGCAGGGTTTTTTCCTCACCCGAATAGCCGCCCTTGGCGGGGAGGAGGGTGGTGGTGCGATGGAGGCGGGTGATGACCGCTTGGTTGATGGCGTCTTGTTTTTGGGATACGATCTGGGCGATAAAGGCGCGGGAGGCACCCAAAAAGAGTTTATCCACCACCAGCGCGCTCAGGAAAGCAGAAAGGATGCCCAGCAGGGAGAGGGTGAAATCCTGCAGCACCGCCATCCCCAGCAGGATGGTAACGGCATCCACCGCGAAAAGGACATGGGAACTGCGCAGCCGCTTGAAATATTTACAGATGGAAAAGGCGATAATATCACTCCCGCCGGTGGAGCCGCCGCCCCGAAAGGTGAGGGCGCAGCCCGCGCCGATCAACAATCCGCCGAAGAGGGCGGCGGGGATCAGCGCGCTTTGGGCGGGGCGGAGCAGGAAAAAGCCGCCCCAGAGGGTGGGGCTGGTTAGCTTGGAAAAGAGGGAGATGCCGATGGGATAAAGGATGGTTGCGATGAGGGTCTTGCCCGCAAAGGCCTTGCCCAGCACCAAAAGCCCCAAAAAGAAGGTCGCCCAGGTGAGCAACGCGATCCAAACATCCAAGGTCAGGATCTCCGACGGCACCAGCCGATGCAGGATCAGCGCCAGGCCGGACATTCCGCCCACCACCAGATTATAGGGCAGGATAAAAACCGCAACGGCGAAGGAGAGGATCAGCGTCCCCGCCGCCACGAAACCGATATTGATAAGAGCGTTTAAAAAATCTTTTTTCATAAGGATAGTATATCTTTTTTGATTTATTGCTATTCCCCTAAAAATGTGATAGAATAACAATATCTTTATCAAAAGGAGGATGCCCATGGAAAGACCTTGGCTGAAGCACTACGGCAGTGTGCCCCATCATCTATCCTATCCCGCCGGCAGCATGAGCGATGCAGTGCTCCAAACGGCCCGCCGAATCCCCGATGGGGAGGCCCTTTCTTTTATGGGCAGGAGCATCTCCTATGCCGCCTTGGAGCAAGAAATCCTCTCTACCGCCCGCGCCTTTTGGGGCTTAGGGATCCGCAAGGGGGATCGGGTAACCCTTTGCATGCCCAACATTCCCCAGACCGTTTATTGCCTTTATGCTCTCAACGAGCTGGGGGCGGTGGTCAGCCTGATCCACCCCTTATCGGCGGAAAAGGAGATCGCCTTTTATCTGGCCGAGGCGAAAAGTCAAACCTTGGTGACCATCCATCAATTTTATGATAAGATCCAAAGGGTACAGGCGGAATACCCGCTGAAGCACCTGATCATTACCGATATCGACGATGCCCTTCGCGGTATCAAAAAATGGGGTTACCGCTTAACCATTAAGCGGAAATTTCCCAAGATCGAAAAGCAGGAAAACCTGCTCCTTTGGCGGGATTTTCTGGCAAAGGGGATGCCCTTTGAGCCCGCCGATTCAGCGGCAGAGGAGGGGGCGGTGATCCTCTTTTCGGGCGGGACCACCGGCATCAATAAGGGCATTTTGCTCACCAACCTGAATTTTAACGCGCTGGCGCTCCAAACCGCCGCCATGGCCGCCCATCCTGTTGCGGGCAAGCGGATCCTGGCCGCCATGCCCATGTTCCATGGGTTTGGGCTGGGGGTCTGCGTTCATACCGCGCTGGTCTGCGGGGCTTGCTCCATTTTGGTGCCGCGCTTCAATGTGAAAGACTATGCCAATCTCATTAAAAAGGAAAAGCCCAACTATATTGCGGGCGTACCCACCCTTTATGAGGCCCTTACCCGCACCGACTATCTGGACAAAGCAGATCTTTCCTGCCTGCTGGGCGTCTTTTCGGGGGGCGATAGCCTTTCGATCGAGCTCAAGCGCAAGATGGATCGGTTTTTAGCCGAGCGGGGAGCAACGGTGCGGATCCGGGAGGGCTACGGTACCACCGAATGCGTTACCGCCAGCTGCCTCACCCCCGACCAAGAGGAGCGGGAGGGTTCCATCGGCCTGCCCTATCCCGATATGGATTATTGCATCTGTAAGGTGGGCACCACCGAAGAAGTGCCCTATGGGGAAGAAGGGGAGATCTGCCTTTGCGGCCCCAGCGTGATGAAGGAATATCTCGGCCATCCCGAGGAAACAGCCGAAGCCCTGCGCACCCATGCCGACGGCAGGATCTGGCTCCATACCGGCGATCTGGGGCTGATGGATGCCGATGGGTTTATCTACTTCCGCCAGCGGCTCAAGCGGATCATTGTAACGAGTGGGTATAACGTTTACCCCTCCCAGATCGAAAATGTTTTGGATGGGCATCAAAAGGTGCAGATGAGTTGTGTCATCGGCGTGCCCGACCCCTATCGGATGCATCGGGTAAAAGCTTTCATCGTTCCCAAAAAGGGCGTGGAACCCACCGAAGAACTGAAACAGGAACTGCTGGACTACTGCAAGACCTATATTGCAAAATACGCCTGCCCCAGAGAGATCGAATTCCGCGCGGAATTACCGAAAACACTTGTCGGTAAAGTAGCATATAAAGTCTTAGAAGAGCAAGAAAGGACTCGCTGAAGCGGGTCCTTTTTTAAATAATTAATAATATTATAAAAAAGGTTGACTTTTATACTTTAGCGTGGTAAAATATTGGGCATATAATAAGAAGTGGAGATCTACATATGAGTAAACTTCAAAATCAAGAAAAAGACCGTTTGTTCCAAGCGATATTATCTCTGCGGAGCGTGGAGGAATGCTACCGCTTTTTTGAGGATGCCTGTACCATCAAGGAGCTGCAGGAGATCGCTCAGCGGTTTGATGTTGCCTGCCGCTTGGAGGCGGGGGGCAACTATAAAGATGTGATCAAAGAGACCGGCGCGTCCTCTGCCACCATCAGCCGGGTGAATAAGTGCCTCAACTACGGCAACGAGGGGTATCGCATTGTTATCGACCGCTTGAAGGAAGAGGGGAAACTTTAATGAACAATTCCATTATGCGCAACGATGAGCAGGCGGTCTTCGCCCTGCGCAGTCTGTATCAGCGGTATGGCTATACCCAATATAAAATGAGCCGTTTTGAAGAGTATGACCTTTATGTCCGCAATAAGGACTTTTTGGTCTCCGATGAGGTCATTACCTTTACCGATCACACAGGGCGTTTGCTGGCCTTGAAGCCGGACGTTACCCTTTCTATTATCAAAAATACCGTCGACCGCCCCGGGGCGGTGCAGAAGGTCTATTATAACGAGAATGTTTATCGGGTGGCCAAAGGTACCCATACCTTTAAAGAAATTATGCAGGCGGGGCTGGAATGCATCGGCGATCTGGGCAGTTATGAAATTGCCGAGGTAGTGCTTTTGGCCGCCAAGAGCCTGCAACTGATCAGCCCCCGCTATGTTTTGGATCTTTCCCATATGGGGTTGGTGGCGGCGGTGCTATCCGCCTGCGGCCTTTCGGAAGAGGCGAAAGCCCAAGCCCTCGGTTGCATTCATCAAAAGAGCCGCCATGAGCTTTCTGCTCTTTGCGCGGAGCAAGGGATCGCGCCGAGCAAGGAAGCCAAACTGCAGGCTTTGATCGATCAATGCGGGGGCGCGGAGCAGGTTCTGCCCGCTTTGAAGGCGTTGCTGGATACCGAAGAAGAAAGGGGCGCTTTTGCGGAATTTGAAGCCCTTTGCTCCATCCTTGCGCAGAGCGGGTATGGCGCCAATCTGCGGGTGGATTTCTCCGTTGGCAACGATATGAAATATTATAGCGGCGTGGTCTTTAAGGGCTATATCGAGGGGATTCCTGCGGGCGTTCTCTCGGGCGGTCAGTATGATAAACTGCTCCAGAAGCTGGGGCGCAAAAGCGGCGCGATCGGCTTTGCGGTCTATCTGGATCTGCTGGAGCGGATGGAAAAGCAAGAAAGCGATTATGATGCGGATATCCTGCTTTTGCGGGAGCCGAACGCCGATCCCTTCGCGCTGATGCAGGCGGTGGAAGCCTTGCAGGAGCAAGGGCGGGTCTTGGTTGCCTCCGCCCCGCCCGAGGATCTTCGCTATGGGAAGGTTCTGCGGTTTACCGAAGGAGGGCTGAAGGATGAATAAGATGGTTAATATCGCCCTGCCCAAGGGAAGATTGGGCGAAAAGGTCTATAAAATGTTTAAAGAGGCGGGCTTTGAATGCCCCTCCATCGAGGAGCAAAACCGCAAGCTCATCTTTGAAAACCCCGAAAAAGGGGTGCGCTATTTTTGGGTAAAGCCCTCCGACGTTGCCATCTATGTGGAGCGCGGGGCGGCGGATATTGGCGTGGCGGGAAAGGATATTTTGTTGGAATACCGCCCCGATGTTTATGAACTGCTGGATCTGAATATGGGCAAATGCCGCATGGCGGTGGCCGCCAAAAAGGATTTCCGCGATTCCCGCGGCCGCACCCTCAAGGTGGCAACCAAGTTCCCCAATATCGCGGCCACCTATTATAATGAAAAATGCAGAGACATTGATATCATCAAGCTCAACGGCTCCATCGAGATCGCCCCGATCTTGGGGTTATCGGATGTCATCGTCGATATTGTTGAGACGGGCAAGACGCTTTTGGAAAACGATCTGGTTCCCTTTGAAACGATCGTCCCCATCAGCGCGCGGTTGATCGCCAATAAGGCAGGCTATAAATTTAAAAATGAGGCTATTCAAGCCATACGGAAAGGATTGGAAGAGCAGATCCATGATTAAGATTATGAACTACGGCGAACTGCCCCATAGCGAGATCTTCGCGCGGGTGGAGCCGAAGATGGATGTGAGCGGGATCGTTGCCGAGATCATCGATACCGTTCGCAAGGAAGGGGATCAGGCCCTTCTCGCCTATAATAAAAAATTCGACGGTGCCGACCTTGCGGCGCTGGAGGTAACTCCTGCGGAGATCGAGGAAGCCTTCGGGGCGGTGGAGCCGCAGTTTTTGGAGATCCTGCGCAAGGCGGAGGAAAATATCCGCACCTTCCATCAAAAGCAGGTGCGCACAAGCTATATTGTCAATGAGACCGATGGCGTTGTTACCGGCCAGAAGATCACCCCCATCGAGAAGGTGGGTCTTTATGTTCCGGGCGGCACCGCGGCCTATCCTTCCACCGTTTTGATGGATAGCGTTCCCGCCAAGATCGCCGGCTGCAAGGAGATCGTTATGGTCAGCCCGCCCGGCAAGGACGGCAAGATCAATCCGGTTATTCTGGCGGCCGCCAAGATCGCGGGCGTTACCCGCATCTTTAAGGTGGGCGGTGCTCAGGCGGTGGCCGCCCTGGCCTATGGAACGGAGAGTATCCCCAAGGTGGATAAGATCGTAGGGCCCGGCAATGCTTTTGTTGCCGAAGCGAAAAAGCAGGTCTTTGGCTTGGTCTCCATCGATATGATCGCAGGGCCTTCGGAGATCTTGGTGGTGGCCGATGGCAAGAGCAATCCCGCCCATGTGGCCGCCGATCTTCTTTCCCAGGCGGAGCATGATAAGCTGGCCTCGGCGGTGCTGGTTACCGAGAGCAAGGAATTGGCCGAGGCGGTTTCCGCCGAGCTGGAGCGGCAGATCCCGCTCCTGCCCCGCGCCGAGATCGCAAGGGCATCCATTGATAACAACGGCAAGATCATCATCGCCGAAAACCTCAAGGTGGTGATGGATATCGCCAATGAGATCGCCCCCGAGCATTTAGAATTAATGGTGGATAACCCCTTTGATTATTTAGAAGGGATCAAAAACGCAGGCTCCATCTTTATGGGGCGCAACTGCCCCGAGGCGTTGGGCGATTATTATGCCGGCCCCAACCATACCCTCCCCACCGGGGGCACGGCGCGGTTTTCCAGCCCCCTTTCGGTGGACGATTTTGTTAAGAAGAGTCAGTATATTTATTATAGCCGCGAGGCCTTGGAGCGCATCGGGGAAGAGGTGGCCTTCTTTGCCGAAAAAGAAGGCCTTGGCGCCCACGGGCGGAGCGTAACCATTAGATTGGAAGAAAAAGAATGAGCAGATTTTTAAAAGACCGCTATGCGGCACTGGAGGCCTATACCCCCGGCGAGCAGCCGCGGGATATGGACTATATTAAACTGAATACCAACGAATCCCCCTACCCACCCGCCCCCGCGGTGGTAGCGGCGATGAGCGGGGAGCAGGTGGAGAACCTGCGGCTTTATTCCGACCCCACCGCCAAAGGCTTGAAGGAAAAGCTTGCCGCCCTCTACGGGTTGAAGGAGAGCAACATCTTTCTTTCCAACGGCTCGGATGATATCCTCAATTTCGCCTTCATGGCCTATGGCCAAAATGGGGCGATCTTCCCCGATATCACCTATGGGTTTTATCCTGTTTTTGGGGATCTGCATGGGGTGGAATATGAAGAAATCACCTTGAAAGAGGATTTCACCATCAACTATGAGGAATATTTTGGCAAAAATAAACTGATTGTTATCGCCAATCCCAACGCACCCACCGGCATCTCCCTGCCCCTTTCGGCGATTGAAGGGATCTTAAAGAGCAATCCCGATGGGGTGGTGGTGATCGATGAGGCGTATGTGGATTTCGGGGGCGTGAGCTGCTATCAGCTGATCGAGCGGTATGAGAACCTTTTGGTCTGCCGCACCTTTTCCAAATCCCGTTGCCTGGCAGGCGGGCGGTTGGGCTATGCCTTTGGCTCCCCCGCGCTGATCGCCGATCTGGAGAAGATCAAATATTCCACCAACCCCTATAATATCAACCGCCTCACCCTTCTTTTGGGGGAGGCAACGGTGGAGGCGGAACGCTATTACCAAGAAAAATGCGCCGCCATCATCGAAACCCGCACCCAAACTGCAAAGGCTTTGGAGGGGCTGGGCTTTGAGGTTTTGCCCTCGGATGCCAACTTCCTTTTTGCCCGCCATCCCAAGGTGGGGGGCGAGGCTCTTTATCTGGCCTTAAAGGAGAAGGGGATCTTGGTGCGCCATTTCAGAAAGGAGCGCATTAAGGAGTTCAACCGCATCACCATCGGCACCCCAGAGCAGATGCAAAAAATGATAGAAATAATAAAGGAGATTATCCAATGAGATCAGCCGAAGTGATTCGTAAAACAGCGGAGACCGATATCACCTTAATTTTGAATTTAGACGGAAGCGGCCAAAGCAACATCCAAACCGGTTGCGGATTTTTAGACCATATGCTTACCCTCTTTGCCGCCCACGGGAAATTTGACCTGGCGGTGCGGTGCAAGGGGGATATTGAGGTGGATGACCATCATACCGTTGAGGATATCGGCATCTGCCTGGGCAAGGCCTTTGAGCAGGCCCTGGGCGAAAAGCGGGGCATTATCCGCTATGGCAACATGATCCTGCCGATGGATGAGGCGTTGATTTTGGCGGCCTGCGATATATCGGGGCGGAGCTTTTTGGGCTTTGACCTGCCCATCGCCGTCCAAAAGATCGGCACCTTCGATACCGAGCTGATCGAAGAATTTTTCCTCGCCTTCACCCGCCAATGCCCCATGAGCTTGCATATCCGCAAGCTGGCGGGCACCAATTCTCATCATATTGCGGAAGGCGCATTCAAGGCGGTGGCCCGCGCCCTCAAGGCGGCGGTGGCGACCGACGGCACCGATGCGGTGCCCTCAACCAAGGGAGTGTTATAAATGATAGGAATTATCGACTACGGTGTGGGGAACCTATTCTCCCTGCGTTCCTCCTTTAAGGCGATCGGGGAAGAGGCATTCGTTTCCGGCGATCCCAAGGAGTTATCTAAGGCCGATCGGTTGATCCTGCCCGGCGTTGGCGCCTTTGGGGATGCCGCCGCCAAATTAAAGGAGAGCGGTCTGGACCAATTTGTTATCGAGCAGGCCAAGGCGGGCAAGCCCCTGATGGGGATCTGCCTTGGAATGCAGATGCTTTTTGAAAAAAGTTATGAATACGGCGAGCATGAGGGGCTGGGGCTTTTGCCCGGCGCGGTGGTCGGCATGGAGGGCAAGCTTCCCGCGGAGCTGAAGATCCCCCATATCGGCTGGAATGCGCTGAAATTTCATCAGGCGGATTGCCCGCTTTTTGAGGGAATCCAAGAGGGGGATCATGTCTATTTCGTTCATTCCTTCTATGCAGAAGGGGTGGGGGATAGCCTGGCCGCCTCCACCGAATATGGCAAAACCCTCACCGCCGCGGTGGCGAAGGGCAATGTTTTCGGTTGCCAATTCCATCCCGAAAAGAGCGGGAAGGTCGGGCTTGCCATTTTGAAAGCCTTTTGTGAGGTGAAACTATGAACATTTTTCCTGCTATTGATTTAGTGGGCGGTAAGGTGGTGCGCCTTTTCAAGGGCGATTACGCCCAGATGACCGTCTATAATGAGGACCCTCTCGCCGTTGCCAAGGATTTTGAGGCGGCGGGGGCGAAATTCATCCATCTGGTGGATCTGGAAGCCGCCAAAAGCGGCGTGCCCCAAAATCTTGCAACCATTCAAAAAATTGTCGAAAATACCGACCTTTTTGTGGAGGTCGGAGGCGGCATCCGCAATATGGAGATCGCGAAAGCCTATCTTTCTATCGGGGTGGATCGGATCATTTTGGGCACTGCCGCGGTGGAAGATCCTGCCTTTTTGGAAGCCGCGCTGGCGGAGTTCGGCGAAAAGGTCGCCGTTGGCGTGGATCTCAAGGACGGATATGTTGCCATCAAGGGCTGGACCGAGAAATCCGATTGTTCCGCCGATGCCTTTTTTGCCCGCATGGAGGCTTTAGGGGTGCAAACAGTGATCTGCACCGATATCTCCAAGGACGGCGCCATGCAAGGCACCAACCGAACCCTTTATGAAACGCTGAGCAAGAAATTCAGCATCGATCTGATCGCATCGGGCGGGGTATCCTCCATGGAGGATATTGAAGCCCTGCGGGCGATGGATCTTTACGGCGCCATCATCGGCAAGGCCTATTATGTCGGCGCCATCGACTTAAAGCAAGCGATCGAGGTGGCCAAATGATAACCAAACGAATTATACCCTGCCTGGACGTCAAAGACGGGCGGGTGGTGAAGGGCGTGAATTTTCAGGGCCTTTCGGATGTTTCTTCCCCCATCGAGCTGGGGAAATATTATAGCGAATGCGGCGCCGATGAGCTGGTATTTTATGATATCACCGCCTCGGCGGAGGGGCGCGCCCTCTTTACCGATATTTTAAAAGAGGTGGCAAGCACCATCTTTATCCCTCTTACCGTTGGCGGCGGCATCAATACCTTGGAGGATTTCGATCGGGTGCTCAAATGCGGTGCCGATAAGGTGAGCGTCAATTCCGGCGCCATCCGCAACCCCGCCCTCATCAAAGAGGCCGCCCAAAAGTATGGCGATCAATGCGTTGTTTTATCGGCGGATGTGAAACGAGTCGATGGGGTCTTTCGCGTTTTTGCCAAGGGCGGTCGGGAAAATACCGGCATGGAGGCCATCGAATGGATCAAGCGTTGCGTGGCCGACGGTGCAGGCGAGGTGGTCCTCAATTCCATCGATACCGATGGAGTGAAGGGTGGCTTTGATCTCCCGATGTTGGAGGCCGTCTCCAATGCGGTGAATGTTCCCGTTATCGCCTCGGGCGGTGCGGGGTGCGCCGAGGATTTTGTTAAACTCTTTAAGGCGCTCCCCAAGGTGGATGCGGGGCTGGCCGCCTCCATCTTCCATTTCGGCGAGGTGAAGATCGCCGATCTCAAGCAACTTTTAAAGGAAAATGAAATTAATGTGAGGTTCTAACCATGCTGGATATTGAGAAACTGAAATTTGATGAAAAAGGCCTGATCCCCGCCATCGTTGTGGATGCGGAGAGCAAAAAGGTGCTGACCCTGGCCTATATGAATAAGGAGAGCCTGCAGATCTCCTTGGAGAAAGGGCTGACCTGCTTTTGGAGCCGCTCGCGGCAGGAACTTTGGCTCAAAGGGGAGACCAGCGGTAATTATCAGCATATTCTCTCCATCACCGCCGATTGCGATGGGGATGCCCTGACCATTTTGGTGAAAAAGGACGGTCCTGCCTGCCATTTGGGCACCGATAGCTGCTTTACCAACCCCATCTATGAAAGCGGGGAGGAGGCCTTCTCTATGGAAGGGCTCTACGCCCTCTTGAAGGGCCGCAAGGAGACCCTGCCCGAAGGGTCTTATACCACCTATCTCTTCCAAAAGGGGTTGGATAAGATTCTTAAAAAGGTGGGCGAGGAGTCCACCGAGGTCATCATCGGCGCAAAGTCCGCCGATAAGGCCGAAACGGTCTATGAGATCGCCGATCT
>JAFSBD010000154.1 GCA_017442025.1 Clostridia bacterium | reverse complement strand
TTGCTCAACGGTGAGGGGATGGATCTTGGCACCGATGCGATAGGGTGCCTTTTCCCATTCGGCGGCAGTTTCATAATCGGCCGCGAAGGTGGGCTCCCAGAAAGCGATATGGCACATTCTGCCGATACCGTAGACCAGAACCAGCTTTGCGCCTTCCGCTTTCAGAGCGGCGATCTTTTCGGGGTAGGTGGGGAGGTTCACTTTGGTGGCAAAGTTTCTCTGCTCCTTGGGAACGGTCAGCTCGCCCAGGGGATTGAAGAGGGCCTGCTCCATGGCGTATTGGAATGCGCCGGGGTTATCGCTGGCCAGGGTGTTGCCTTCGCCATCGGCCCATTCATCCATATTGAAGGTGTAAACATGCTCGCAGGATACCTTCCACTCTTTGAGGAAGTAGACCACCCACTTATACATACCCATCGGGCCGACGGGCAGGATGAAGGCGATCTTTTCGCCGCGCTCCTTGGCCAGCTTGATCTGCAGGGCGATCTCATGGCCCATATAGGTCTCAAACTCACCCAAAGAATCGCACTGAACGGGGGTAAACCCATCGTTCCAGAACGCCTGACGCTCGGTGATCTTTTCGGGGGCATCGATGCAAGCATCGATCTTATCGAAATCCCAACCGGCGGGATAGAAGCCCTCCAGGGCAGAGCCTTTAACGGTAGAATTAAAGTTCATAATTTTATCTCCTTTTAATTATTATATACTTTTTCAACGATACGTTGAACATGTACTGCTCGATCGGTATAAGAATAATCGTGAGTGTCGCTTTCAACAGCGGCGCAAAACAGTTCCAATTGCTTTTGATATAGGTCGGACCCTTCTCCTTCATATTCCATCGGTTTTTGGGCGGCCCGATCATTTTGCAGGGCGGCATAATCTTCTTGCGGAGAATAAAGGTGGCAAAGGGTGCCGCCTTCCTCCTGCGCCAGCGTACCGGTACAGATGATATAGCCTTTGGTGCCATAGAGTTCTAATTTACTTTGGCAGGCGCGATCGGGAATATTAAAATTAACGTCGATATGCCCTAAAATTCCGCTTTGGGTGCGGAAGATCATTACTGCGCTATCCTCCACCTCATAGGAGAAGGTGCGGGTATTGCAAAGGGCTTTGATTTCGACCATTTCTTCATTCAGGAGATCTTCGATCAGCTCGACGCAATGAACACCCAGATCCATAAAAGCGCCGCCTCCGCCCAACTTCTTATTCTGCCGCCAGGCACCCTCAATATCGGGGTACCAGCAGGAAAATTGGGCTCGAATATCAACAATCTCCCCAATGCCATCTGCGGCAATCAGTTCTTTCGCTTTTTGATGGAGGCTATGATATTTCATCATATAACCGACAGTGAGCTGCTTTCCTGCTTTTTTAAAGGCATTTACCATCTGTTCACCTTGATCCGCAGAAAGGCAAAGGGGTTTTTCAACCAATACGTGCTTATTAAAAGCCAGCGCCTTCATAACCTGCTCATAATGGCAGAAAACAGGGGTGGCGATATAAACAGCATCGCATTCGATGCTGTTGAGCATTTCCTCCTCATCGAGGAAATAGGGAACGTTATATTTCTCACCCACCGCTTTGGCAACCGATTCGATCTGTTCCATAACGGCAACAAGCTCGCATTCGGGGGATTTAATCATGGCGGGGATGGTGCGCCGATCGGCAATGCCACCGGCACCAATAACTGCAAAACGAATCATACAAATAACCTCCTTGGGGTAACAAAATGTACCGAAATATGCCGTTTTGAGGCAGGATCGGCTTGCTTTTATCAACTTACGGTAAATACCGTTTGGTGGTACCCTTCAGGTAGACCATGCATTGCTTAAAGCCTTCGGCATATTCCGCGCCGCATTGGAACCCGCGGTAGCGGCAGCAGGTTTTCACCATATCGGGGAAATCAATGCCGTCGTGATCCCGCATCCAAACGATCTGGGATTCATGGCACTCCAGCATCTCCAGTTTCTTATCGATATAGGGGGTAACATCCACATACTCGGTGGGATTGAAGCCCACGCCGCAAAGGGTATCCATATAATAGATGGGAACCATCTTGGCGTGCCCTTCGGTGGGGGTATGATAATTGGGCAGGGTGGCCGCAAAGCTGGCATCGAAGGCCAGGCGGGAAACGGCGTTATGATCGGGCATATAATCCTCGGGATCATGGGTGATGATGAAATCAGGATCCACCCGCTTGATGATATCCACTACCTTATCCCGCGCCGCTTTATTGTTATCATAGATCGCCAGATCGTCGAACTCGCTGTGGATGTATTCGAAGCCGGCAATGGCGCAACTACGCTCCACCTCTTTGGCGCGCATCTCCGTCAGCTCATCGGGCGGGATGATCACATGCCCTAAATTGCCGCTGGAAAGATGGCAGACAACAACGCGATCCCCCCGCTCCTTGCACTTGAGCAGGGTGCCTGCGCAGGCGATCTCCATATCGTCGGGATGGCAGGAAAGAACCAAAACAGTATACATGGAAAAACCTCCTTTTTAATTTTATAAATCCATTATACCAACTCCCTCTTTACAAGAGAGTGTAATATCGGTTATAATAAGTGTAAAATCAGCCATAGGAGGTTTTGGATAGTGGATAATTTTACACGCCTTGGCTTTGAAAAAAACTTTAATATTGAAAAGATCATCACCATTTTCTATATGGAATTTCCCAAAAACTTCTATTATGAAGGGGAACGGCATGATTTTTGGGAGATGGTCTATATCGATAAGGGGGAGATGGTCTGCACCGCCGACCAAAACCGTTTTATCCTCAAAAGCGGGGAGATGACCTTCCATAAGCCCAATGAGTTTCATAATCTCTCGGGGGATCATCAGACCGCTCCCAACGTCAGCATTCTGACTTTTGAATGCAAAAGCCGTGCTATGAAGCATTTTGAGGGCAAGATCTTTCATCTGGATGCGGAGGAAAAATCCCTGCTCTCCATGCTCTTTGAGGAGGGGCTTTCCTGCTATCGGCTGGCCGATGAGCGCAATCCCCTTTTGCAAAAGCTGGAGCGGGTGGAGGGCGCGCCCTTCGGCAGCAGCCAGATGACCAAAAATCTTTTGGAGATCTTTTTAATTAAGCTTTGCCGCAATACCGATGTGGTGACCAAGAAGATGCGCCGCAGTTATCAGATCGATGGCGTGGATATTCCCTATGACGTGAAGGAAGTGCTGGACGTCTTGAAGGGGAAGGTCTATGACCGCATCTCGGTGAAGGAGGTGGCCAAGGCGGTGGGCAAAAGCGAAAGCACCGTCAAGCAGCTTTTTGCCCGCTACCGCAAGGGCGGCATGATGCAATATTATAACGCCCTCAAGATCTCGGAGGCCAAAAAACTCATTCGGGAGGGGAAATATAATATTACCCAGATCTCCGACCTTTTGCGGTTCGATAACCCTCAATATTTTTCAAAATGTTTTAAGAAATTTACGCGCATGACGCCCAAGGAATATAAATCCTCCATCATAGGGGAATATAAGCCGGCAAAATAAAGAAATCCCGCAATGCAGACGCATTACGGGATTATTTTATTAATGAGATGGTTTTTTGAAAAATTCTTTTCCATATTGGGATGGTGTATAGCCGGTTTGTTTTTTAAAGGCGCGGCTGAAGGATTGGAGGTTGAGGTAGCCCAATTGCTCGGCAATTTCCGTAACGGTAAAGCGGTTGAGTTCCATCAGCTCCTTGGAACGCTCGATTCGGCGATTGCTGATATGCTGCTGCAGGGTGATGCCGGTCTTATCCTTAAAAAGATGGGAAAGGTAGCAGGGGCTATAGCCTACCCCTGCGGCTACCATCTTCACGGTGAGCGGTTCTGCGGCGTGATCATCGATATATTTCATCAACCGATAAAGCAGTTGGCCTGCATTTTGGATGCCGGCAGTATAGTCCGGCGGAGCGGTATTATTGGTGAAAATACGGTGGCAGGAAAGGATCAATCGGGTGAGGCAGGCTTCCGCCATCAGGAAATCGGTCGGTTGCTCTCGGTAAAATTCATCGATGCAATGGCGAAAGGCTTTATAGATATGATTATTTCCCTTGGAAAAATGAGGGCCTTTTTGGGAAAAGAACGCAAGATACTCTGCCAGCGCGGGATCCTCGCAGGAGGCCAGGTGGAAGCCAACATAGGCATAGTGCAGCTCTTGGCTTTGGGTGGCCCCAATGGAATGGATTCCTTGGGCGGGGGAAAAAATCAGGTCTCCCTGCCCTACCTCGATACGCTTTCCGTTATGCTCAAACCAGCCGTTGCCTTGAATAATATAGCTGAGCTCGTAGCAGCTTTGGGGATGGGAAGGGACTTCGGAGGTCGGCTCCAGGCAAAGCTCGCCGATCTGAAAGAGCTCCCAACGCCCCAACTGCATCGATTGCAAAAAGAAGGAATGATCGTAATGAAATCTTCGGCCTAAATCGCGTTGCATTCTTCTCACCTCACGGATATTGTAATATATAAATTGACGGACCGCAAGCAAAATTGCTGTTCTTTAAAAAATAAAGCAAATTATGATAAGTTAATCGGCAAGCCTGGCTATTTTGTTTCTGCGAAAATGAAATTATAATGAGAGCAGAAATTAAAAAAGGAGATGATCTGATGAGCAAGATCAAAGTAGCGGTGATCGGTTGCGGAACCATCGCCAATAATGCGCATATTCCGTCTTACCTCCATAATCCCGAGGCGGAGATCAAGTATTTTTGCGATATTATTCCCGAGCGTGCCGATCAGGCGGTGGAAAAATACGGATGCGGCAAGGCGGTATACGACTACCGCGAAATTTTGAACGATCCCGAGATCGAGGCCGTTTCGGTCTGCACGCCCAATCATGTTCATGCGCCGATCAGCATTGATTTTTTGAAGGCGGGAAAACACGTCCTTTGCGAAAAGCCCGCCGCCCGCACCTATCAAGAGGCGCTTACCATGCTGGAGGCGCAAAAGGAAACCGGTAAGGTGCTGAACATCGGCGTTGTTAACCGTTTCAACGAGGGGGTCAACAAGATCAAAAAGATGATCGATGAGGGCGTATTGGGCGAGGTCTATCAGGTCTATGTCAGCTTTCGGTGCCATCGGATGATCCCCGGCCTGGGCGGTGATTATACCACCAAGGAAATTGCCGGCGGTGGCGTTTTGATCGATTGGGGCGTTCATTTTTTGGATATTGTTATGTATTGCTGCGGCGATCCCAAGGCGCGAACCGTCAGCGCGGAAACCTTCGGTAAGCTGGGGAAGAATATCCCCGCATATGTTTATGAAGAGATGTGGGCCGGGCCGCCCAAGGAGGATGGCATCTTTGATGTGGAAGACAGTGTGATCGGTATGGTGCGTACCGATGGGCCGGTGATTACCGTCAATGGTGCTTGGGCGCAGAATATCGGTGAAAAGGAAATGTTCATCGATTTTATCGGCGATAAGGGCGGGGTCCGCCTGCGCTACGGCAAGGAGTTTACCTTCTATGGTACCGAGGATGGAAAGCTGATCTCCAATGTTACCCCCAAGCCCGAAAGCAATCATTTTCAAACCGAGATCGATGCATTTTTGCGGTGCATCCAAACCGGGGAAAAGGCACCCTCTCATATTGAGATCAATATCAAAACCTCCAAATTGATGCAGGCACTCTATGATTCGGCCGCGCAGCATCAGGAACTGAATGTTGAGGATTGAAAGATGAAAAAAGTAGGATTTATTGATTATTATTTAGATGAATGGCATGCCAATAAATATCCCGCCTGGATCAAGGAAAAAAGCGGCGGGGAATTTGAGGTTTGCTATGCTTATGCAGAAATCGAAAAAGAAGGCAAACGCTCCAATCGGCAATGGGCAGAAGAAAACGGCATCGAACTTTTAAATTCCATTGAGGAGCTTATTAAAAAGAGCGATTGCATTGTTGTTTTGGCGCCGGACGATCCCCGAATGCATTATGAACTCTCTAAGGATGCCCTTGCCACCGGCAAGCCGGTCTTTATTGATAAAACCTTTTCTTTAACTTTGGAGGATGGAGCAAAGATGCTCTCCCTTGCGGAGCAACACCATTCACCTTGCTTTTCGACCTCCGCGTTGCGGTTCTCCGAAGCCTTGCAAAAGACCGATAAAAGCGGAATTTGCGAGATTGTCAGCGTTGGTGTAGCCATCGGCGCGGAAAACTATCTCATTCACCAGCTGGAACCCATCGCCGTTTTAATGGGGATGGAGGTGGAAAAGGTGCATTATCAAGGCGATGGCGAAAATTGCAGGTGGGATTTGGTCTATCGCGATGGGCGCACCGCGGCGATCCATTTTATGAAAGGTTGGTCCACCTACGCGCTTCAAATTAAGCGCGCCGGGGTCAAGGGCGCAACGCTTTTGGAGATCAACGACTTTTTCTGGGACGGGCTGATGGATTCGATGCTGGCAATGTTCCGCACCGGCGAAATCGCCGTTCCCCATAGCGAAACGCTGAGCATCATCCGCGTTTTGGAAGGGTGCCTTGCTGCGCAGGGAAAAGCAGGCGAATGGATCCTTCTTTAATAAAAAACGGCAGAGCTCAGCTCTGCCGTTTGCTTTTGATATTTTCTTTGGTTAAAAATTCAACATCGCCTTCAATATCCAGCAACGGAACTTCTGTATCCAGATGGCTTTCTTGATAAATATCGGATAGGCGCATTCTTTTTACCGTTGCGCCTTCATCGACCTTCAAAAGCGGTGTGGGATAGGTTTTTTCGTCCCGTTCCACATTCCGGATGGAAAGCCCCTCAATATCCAATCCCTTCTGCACCCAGATAAAGGGATAGTATCCGCCTTTCACGTCGGAGGTTCCTTCCGAAGCGCAGGCCGCCACATTTTCAATGAGAATGTTTTTCATAAAGCCGCGCTCATCCTCGCCACCGTGGTATTTGGTCAGCCCGATGCAATAGACATAGTAACTACCGTAAACATTGCTGATCTTGATGTTTTTAATGGGAAGTCCATGAGAAAGCAACCGCACCGCGCTGTGGGCGTGCTCTGCAAAAATACCATCGACGGTGATGTTTTCAATGGGTCCATAGAGTCCATCATCTGCGGTGATGGCAACAAGGTCATCATGGCAGGTGCCCTTTAGGTTGCATAGCGTTCCGTTTTTGCAATGGCCCTCAATATGAATGCCGTCCATATTCCAAAGCTTTGGTGCGCCGGTGGTGTAGTCGAATAGAATATCCCGCACCGTGAAATCTTCGGTATAACCCATCTGCACCCCGTAGGTGACCGGGTTTTTCAAGGTGATATTTTTTATGATCAGTCTTCGAATACGGCAAAACCGCATGCAAATGCCGGTATAGATATCAGCAAATGCCGTGAGATCTTTTCTATCGCCAAGCAAGTTCAGCCGATCTCGGGTAGTCTTTCCTGTCTCATCGGCATAGTGATAGGGATTTGGCGCTTGCTCTGCATTGTTCATATCCCAGATGCCGCCGTCGATGCAGATGTTTTCTTTGTAAGTGTGAAAATCATCATCCTCCAGCATGGAGCAATTGGAATGGGGCATCAGCCGGATGGTAGTAAACCGCCCCAGCTTCAGCGTTTGTCCGCCGTGGATCTTCAATGTTCTGCTGATCAGATAGCATTTTTCGGGCGCGGGAAGGGATACCTCAGACGCTTTGGTATCCAGCAGTTCCTGGATGGCCGGATAATCGTCGTTGATCCCGTTTCCATATAAGGTATTTTTCATCTTTCAGCACCTCCTGCCCCTATATTATAAGGCTTATTTTATTGAAAATAAAGGGCGTATCTTGCGAACAGACTTATCATAATTTGCCGCAAATCAAAGGAGATTATCGCTTTTGAGGCTTCTTTTTCTTCACCGAATAGCCAAAGGAGCCGATCTTTTTGCCGAGGGCAAAATATTGGCCGTGGGCATAGGCGGCGAAGGCGCATTTTTCGGGGTGGAATTTGCCCTTATCGTCGATATACCGCTCGTCGATGTTGACGGCGAGGATATCGGCAATAAACATATCATGGGTCCCTAAGGGCACGATCTCGGTAATCTTACACTCGATGCTCACCGGGCTTTCCGCCACCATGGGGCAGGCGACTTTGGAGGCTTTCTCGCGGGTGAGTTTGCAGGCCTTGAATTTATCCAGATCCCGCCCGCTTTT
>JAFSBD010000153.1 GCA_017442025.1 Clostridia bacterium | reverse complement strand
TCATCTTTAATAAAAGCATAGGCTGTGGGATCCCAAGCGGTATACCCCCGCGCTTCAAAGGTTGCGCGCAGACCGCCGTTGGGGAAGGAAGAGGCATCGGGCTCACCTTTGATGAGCTCCTTGCCGGAAAATTCCATCAGAACGCCGCCGTTATGGTCGGGGGTGATGAAACTATCATGTTTTTCTGCGGTAATCCCGGTCATCGGTTGGAACCAATGGGTGAAATGGGTCGCCCCCCGCTCCATTGCCCAATCCCGCATGGCGGCGGCAACGGTACCGGCAATGTTCTTATCCAAACTTTTGCCGTTTTCAATAGTCTTTTTTAAGGCGAGGTAGGCTTCTTCGGGCAGGTATTCCTTCATGGCTTTATCGTTGAATACCATGCAACCAAATAATTCAGGGATTTTTTTGGCAGTCATAAATGCAGATGCTCCTTTAAATTCAAAATAGGCACTGTTTTCAGTGCCCGATGAACGCTTTCATTATATCGGGCATATAAAAAAATGTCAACTATTTGTTGAAAAATCCAATAAAAAGAGATATAATAAATAGCGAATTATTTTCGAAGGGAGTGATACGTCATGCGTACAGTGGAACGCATCTTAGACGAATTAAAGGATATGATAAACAGCAGAAAATATTCTCCCTTGCGAAGTAAATTAGAACTTTTGGAGCCGGTCGATGTTGCTTGGTTGTTGGGTCAGTTGGAGCCGGAGGAGCGATCGCCTGTTTTTCGCCTGCTCCCCAAAGAGATGGCGGCAGAGGTTTTTTCTGAGCTGGAAGCCGATGAGCAGGAGCAGTTGATCGAAAGCTTCGGCGATCGTGAGCTGGAGTTTGTTTTGAGCGGGCTTTATTCCGATGATGCCACGGACCTGATCGAAGAAATGCCCGCCAATGTCGTTAAGCGTATTTTGAAGCATACCGATCCTCAAAAAAGAGCGGTCATCAATCAACTTTTGAAATATCCCAAAGATAGTGCCGGCAGTATGATGACCACCGAGTTCATGGACCTGAAGGCCAATATGACGGTTGCGCAGGCCTTCGACCGCATCCGCAAGGTGGGTTTGGAGCGGGAAACGGTTTATACCTGTTATGTTACCGATGCCAACCGCAAGTTGGAGGGTGTTATTACCGTTTTGGAAATGCTGATGGCGGATGGGGAAGATACCGTTGGCGAATTGATGAACCGAAATGTCATCTTCTTCCATACCCTCGATGATCAGGAGCAGGTTGCCCGCGCCTTTGATAAATATGGTTTTTTGGCCTTTCCCATCGCCGATGGGGAGGGGCGGCTGGTCGGCATTGTAACCGTTGATGACGCGATGGAGGTTATCGAGGAAGAAAATACCGAAGATATCGAAAAGATGGCGGCGATCTTGCCTACCGAAAAGCCCTATCTCAAAACCGGCGTTTTTGAAACCTTCCGCAGCCGCATCCCCTGGTTGTTGATCCTGATGATCTCCGCCACCTTTACCGGGCGGATCATTGCGGGCTTTGAGGAGGCTTTGGCGGCTCAGGCGGTGCTGATCTCCTTTATTCCCATGCTGATGGATACTGCGGGAAATACCGGCAGCCAGGCATCCGTTACGATCATTCGCAGTCTTTCCCTGCAGGAACTTCGCTTTAAAGATCTGTTTCGCGTGGTTTGGAAAGAGATTCGAGTTGCAGTGCTTTGCGGTATCGCTCTCTCGGTTGCGAATTTTTTAAAGATCCTTTTGGTGGATAATCTGATCTTTCAAGCCCATGTTTCGGTTGCGGTGGCGGCAGTGGTCTGCGTTACCCTTTGCCTGACCGTGGCGGTTGCAAAGTTGGTGGGTTGTTCCTTGCCGATGCTTGCAAAAAAATGCAAATTCGATCCGGCAGTAATGGCCAGCCCCTTTATCACTACCATTGTGGATGCCATTGCGCTCTTGATCTATTTTGCGGTTGCTTTGGCCGTTCTCAAAATTTAGAAAAAAAGGCTTGCAATCGGCAGCATAGTATGTTATACTTTTAAGGCTGTAAAATACTCACACAATGTTCTGCCCCTTGTTTCCGCCTCGGCGGTGGGGTATTTCAGCAGGCATTGTGGCGGTAAAAAACAAAAAGGAGGAAATAAACATGTCCGTTATTTCTATGAAACAGCTGCTCGAGGCCGGTGTACATTTCGGCCACCAAACCAGAAGATGGAACCCCAAAATGGCAGAGTACATCTTCACTGAGAGAAATGGTATTTATATCATTGACCTGCAGAAGACCGTCAAGAAGGTAGAAGAAGCCTATAACTTCATGCGCAATGTTGCTGCTGAAGGCGGCGAAGTTCTCTTCGTTGGTACCAAGAAGCAGGCTCAGGATTCCATCCGCGAAGAGGCTCAGAGAGTCGGTCAGTATCATGTATCTGTCCGTTGGCCCGGTGGTATGCTCACCAATTTCCAGACCATCCGTAAGTCCATCAACCGTCTGAACCAGTTGGAGAAGATGGCCGAGGACGGCACCTTCGATCTGCTCCCCAAGAAGGAAGTTTTGAAGCTGCGTCATGAGATGGAGATCCTGGAGAAGAACTATGGCGGTATCAAGGAGATGAAGAAGGCTCCTGCTGCTCTGTTCGTTGTGGACCCCAAGAAGGAGCATATTGCTATCGCCGAAGCTAAGAAGCTGGGCATCCCCGTTGTTGCGATCGTTGATACCAACTGCGATCCCGATGAAGTTGATTATCCCATCCCCGGCAACGACGACGCGATCCGCGCTGTCAAG
>JAFSBD010000152.1 GCA_017442025.1 Clostridia bacterium | reverse complement strand
GTCCTTTTCCTCCAGCAGGATCGCACCGCCCCGATCGGAGAGGGAGCGGGCATTATAATACTGATGGTTATGGGTAACATTGGGCGAAGGGATCAGCACCGCCGGCTTGCCCAACGCAGTCAGTTCGCCTAAGGTGATGGCCCCTGCGCGGCTGATCACCGCATCGGCCGCGGCCAGATGGATGGGCATATCATAGAGATAGGGTTGCACCGAAATGCTCCCTTCTTTATCCACATCAAAGCCCCGCTCGCGAAGCGCATCGGGCATCCAGTTCCAGGCGCGCTCGCCGGTGGCGTGGGTATGCCAAAAATCCTTTTGCTTTGCGTTTTTAGGGATAAAATCTACCATTGCGCGGTTGATCTCCAGCGCACCCAAACTGCCCGCAAAGGAGAGCAGATAAAAAGCATCCTTGGGTATATTCAGCTTTGCCCGCGCCTCTTCGCGGGAAGTGGAGAGCACTTCGGCCCGTAAGGGATTGCCCGAGAGGACCATCTTTTTAACCTTACCGAAATACTGCTCACTGCCGGGAAAACTAATAAAAACAATATCCGCCTTGCGGGAGAGCATTTTGCTGGTAACCCCCGGATAGGCGTTTTGCTCATGGATGCAGGTGGGGATGCCCATGTTCTGGGCCGCCGCTACAACCGGGCCGGAAACATACCCGCCCGTGCCGATTACCAGATCCGGTTTAAATTCCTTAATGATCTTGCGGCAATCCTCCTTGGCCTTTATGTAGAGCCAGACCGTTTTCAGGTTCTCCGCCGAAAGGCTGCGGCGAAAGCCCTGGATCTTAATGGCGCGGAAAGGGAACCCTGCTTTTTCCACCAGGGTCTCTTCGATCTTGCCCTTATTGCCGATGAAAAGGATCTCTGCATCCTTATTTTTTTCTTTAATGGTGGTGGCGATGGCGATGGCAGGATTGCAATGCCCCGCGGTGCCGCCGCCGGCTAAAAGAACTCTCATTCTCTGGCCTCCAATCTTGAAAAGCGCGATACCGCCAAAACAATTCCCATCTCAAAGAGCAGCATCATCAGGGCGGTGCCGCCATAGCTGAAGAAGGGCAGGCTGATGCCTGTGGGAGGAATGGAGTTGGTAACAACGCCGATGTTTAATATCGTCTGGATCGCAACGCGGGAGATGATGCCCACCACCAGGAGAGATCCGAATTTATCCTTGGCATGATAGGCAATAACAAACCCACGCCAGATCAGCAAAACAAACAAAACGATCACCATCATTGCCCCGATAAAGCCCAGCTCTTCGCAGACAATGGAGAAGATATAGTCGTTTTGCGGTTCGGGGATATAAAGATACTTTTGGCGGGATTGGCCCAGCCCCAGCCCCAGCAGACCGCCGCTCCCGATGGCATAGAGGGACTGCATGGTCTGAAAGCCTGCGCCGGTGGGATCGGCTTCGGGGTTCATCATCGTTTCGATACGGGTGCGGGCATAAGGGGTCAGCCAGGCAAAGCCTGCCAGCGCCGCCGCGCCCGAAAAGCCGATGCCCAAAAACCATTTCAGGTTCGCACCGCCAACAAAGATCATCACCGCACCTACCGCGAAGATCAAAATCGCGCCGGAAATATGGGTCTCCACCGCCACCAGCAGGCAGACAACGCCCAAAACGATGGCGGGGTATAAAATACCCACCTTAAAATCCTTCATCTTCTTGCTATTTGCCGCCATATAGGAGGCAAAGGTGGCAATGATGCCCAGCTTTGCAATTTCGCTGGGCTGGAAGGTAAAGCCGCCAAATCCCAACCAACGGCGGGCACCGCCGCCTTCAATACCGATGCCGGGGATCAAGACCAAGATCAGCAGAATCACCGATCCGATCAGCAGATAGGGAATAAACTTGCGAAAGAAATGGTAATCAAACCGCGGGAGGATCAGCATGGCCGCCACGCCTACCACCGCGAAGATCAACTGACGCTTGATATAATGATAACTGTCGTCATATTTATGGAGAGCGCTGACATAACTGGCCGAAGCCACCATGATCAAGCCGAAGGTGAGCAAGCATAAAACCAGGATCAAAAAGACCGGGTCGATTCCGCCCGCCTTCCCTTTAGGGACAAAACAATTCAGTTTTTTCTTGGGTTTATTTGCCGCCAAAGGGCCACCTCCTCATAGAGACTTAAACATTAAAATACCGATAATAAAACATTCCCCAAAGGGCCAACAGACACCCGATGGCGCTGATGGCGGTAAAGACCGAAACAATCTTGACCTCCGACCATCCGCACATTTCGAAATGATGGTGGATGGGGGTCATTTTAAAGATCCGTTTGCCGTGGGTAAGCTTATAAAAGCCCACTTGCAAGACAACGGATGCACCCTCGATCAGGAACATAATGCCGCCGATCAGGATGAAATAGGGCATATCATAGGCCATAGCCAGTGCCACGATCGCCGCCCCCAAAAAGAGGGAGCCGGTATCGCCCATAAAGACCTTGGCGGGATGGAAATTATAGATCAAAAAGGCCATCAGCCCGCC
>JAFSBD010000151.1 GCA_017442025.1 Clostridia bacterium | reverse complement strand
AGCCGTTACACGATTTCCAATCGTGCGCCTTCGACCAGCTCAGCCATCTCTCCAAACTGCTTGAATAGTATACAATGAAACGACTGAAAAGTCAAGCAATTTTTTATGAAAGTTTTCAGCGAATTTCTGTCCCGTCGGATTTATAGAAGGCCAGGCGGCGAACCCGCTTAATTTTTGCCCCGATTCCCGCATTATTTAACCCTTCGGCCAGATAATTGGGGCTCAAAGAGCCATCGTTGCCTGCGGCAAGGGTCGCCCAAAGCAAAACCCGCCCTTCCTCACCGGGCGCCGCATGGATACTGCGGATAAAATCGCCCAGCAAGACCTCCTTTTCGCTCCGCTTGGTTTTTTTCAAAACCTTCAAGGGCGTAGCAAAAGCGGCCTCGATCTCCTGCGCCGAGGCGGCGGTTTCCAACTCGATCTTATACCCTGCAAAGGCGATCTCCTTCAAGGCATCCTTGGGTTCATAGATCTCCAAGATCCGCAAGGATTCGGGGAAAGCATTCTTCAGCATTTCGGGAGTATACTCTCCCTCTTCTAAAAGCCGAAAGTCAAAGAGTTCCCCTTCACTTTCATAGCCCAAGGATAAGGGCTGAGCAAAAACACAATACGGATGGGGGCTGAACCCGCCCTTGCTCCAATAGGGGATGCCGCTCCGCCTCAAGGCGCGCATCACCACCCGATTGAGATCCAGATGGGAAAAATAGACGGCGCTTCCCTCTTTGCAAAAGCGCACCCGCATATCTTTATACATCGCATTTCCTCCCCATCATCCGATTGGCACCGCAACCGGTGCATTGCTCTTGGCAGTTAGGCGTAGTCTGGGCCGCATAGCTCTTCTTTGCTTCGCGGATCAGATACTCTTTGGTTACGCCGATATCGATGAAATCCCAGGGCAGAATCTCATCAAATTCCCGCTTGCGCAGGGAATAGAAGTTTCCATCGACCCCGCAAGCCTCCATTGCCTCCAGCCAACGCTCATAGCTGAACATCTCGCTCCAGGCATCCAATTTGCCGCCCATTTCCGCCACGCGGGCAAGGACCGGCGCCAACCGACGGTCGCCTCTCGCCAGAATGGCCTCGATCATGGAGGTGCGGCAGTCGTGGCAATTCACTGTGATCTGCTTGGAACGCACCTTATCTTTGAGATACTGTTGCTTGCGGTTGGTTTCCTCCCGACTGTCCTGCGCCTCCCATTGGAAGGCGGTAAAGGGCTTGGGGATAAAGGTGGCCACGCTGGCGGTGATCTTAATAAAGCGGTTGCGCTTTTCCTTATCGGTATTGTAGAAATAGCCGATGATCTTATCGGCCAAGGAGCGGATCGCATCCAGATCCTCATCGGTTTCGGTGGGCAGGCCCATCATAAAATAAAGCTTGACCGAGGAATTGCCGTTTTCAAAGGCAATGCGGCAGCTCCGCTCAATATCCTCCTCGGTAACGTTTTTATTGATGACATCCCGCATCCGCTGGCTTCCCGCCTCGGGCGCAAAGGTAAAGGTGGATTTCTTGACGCCGGTGATCTTGGCCGCCAGCTCCTTGGAAAAATTATCCACCCGCAGAGAGGGCAAGGAAAGGTTGATGCCCTTGGGCTCGGTATAGCGGATCAGCTCGTCCACTAACTTTTCGATTTCGGGATAATCGCTGGAGGAAAGGGAGCAGAGGGATAACTGCTCATAGCCTGTATTTTCCAGCAGAGTGCAGGCATCCTTCACCAGGGTATCGGCGCTCTTGCACCGAATGGGGCGGAAAAGCATCCCCGCCTGGCAGAATCTGCACCCGCGGATGCACCCCCGAAACAGCTCGATGGTTACCCGATCATGCACCGCCTCGGTAAAGGGGATGATCTGGGTCTTGGGATAATAGACTTGATCAAAATCCTCAATAATCCGCTTTTTCACCACCGCAGGAACCCCCTCCCGATTGGGAGTAAAGGAGGCGATGGTGCCGTCCGCGTTATATTCCGTATCATAAAGAGAGGGAACATAAAAACCCTCCATTTGAGAAACCTCAAAAAGGAACTCTGCGCGGCTTTTGCCCGCTTTCCGCGCCGCGCGCAGTTTATCGGTCAACTCGCAAAGGGCCTCTTCCCCTTCGCCGATGCTGAAAATATCAAAGAAGGGGGCCAAAGGCTCGGGATTATAGGCGCAAGGGCCACCGCCCACAACAATATTATGTAAACCCTCCCGATCCTTGCTCCAAAGAGGGATTCCGCCCATCTCCAGCATATTGAGAACGGTAGGGTAACACATTTCATATTGCAGGGTAAAGGCCACCATATCAAATTCATCCAAGGAAGTATGGCTTTCCATGGTATAAAGGCGGATGCCCTCCCGCCGCATAGCCTCTTCCATATCGGGCCAAGGCTGGAACGCACGCTCGCACCATGTTTTTTCCTGCGCATTCAATGCGCCGTAGAGAATGCGCATCCCCAGATGGGACATGCCGATGTCGTAGATATCCGGGAAACAAAAGGCTACCCGCACATCTACCTCATCCGCATTCTTCATAATCTGCCCGATCTCCCCGCCCACATAGCGGGCAGGCTTTTGCACGCTCAGCAAAAGATCGCGCATTTCATCCAAATTATACGTCATTTCCGTTCTCCTTTATCAAACCGATCAGGTATAAACATACAAATAAAAGGGATAAATTATATCCGCTGCTCAGAAACTGCCAAAAAGCCAGTGCCAGCAAAGGAAAGATGAAAACCAGCCCCACGCTTTGGGTGATCCTTCTTTGGCGATCGGGCGAAAGACGCTCCGCCAAAAATGCCCTCAGCATCCGCCCGCCGTCCAACGGAAAGATGGGCAAAAGATTCATCAATCCCAATGCCAGGTTGGCATAGCAGAAAAAACCATGCCCCGCCAGAGCAAACATTCCCGCCAGCAAAAGGCTGATAAACGGCCCCGCCAGCGCGGCCAAAAATTCGCCCCGATAGGATAGGCCGTTGACTGTAAGCCCCAAGCCTTGTCCGCCCCCGGCAAAGGAGCCGATCCTGCCGCCCAGCAAACGAATGGCCAAAATATGCCCCAGCTCATGAAGCAGGGAAAAGAATAAAAACCATAGGGGATCAAAAGACCCTTCGATCAATATATAAGAGATCAGCAGCAGGATCAGCAGAGGAGATACATTAATCTTTTTCATTCTGCTCCGCCAACGCATCCTCGACCGTCTGCTGAACGCTCAGAACATCCTCTTGCTGAAAAGCCGCATTCCAATCCGCCTTCCAGGCCTTGAACTGCTCGTTGATCGCCTCAAAACTCCATTCTGCAGGCAGCCATTCGGGCTTCATGGTTTTAATATAAAACCCGCCCGCCCCTAAAAAAAGCAGGATAATAAGCAAGGTTATAAACTTGGACCCTTTTTCCTGATGATTTTGCTTCTCTTGCAGGGCCTCGCGCCGCATGGCGCGCAGGGAATCTCTGGTGTATCCTTCCATTTTATCATCTCCTTTTTAAATAAATATGAAAAAGGAGCGTTTCATAGAAGAGATCCTCCCGAAATTATATAAAATTTTCGATGAAATGTCAATCTGCTTGACTTTTTCCCGCCGATTTTATATTATATTAAAGTCCACGCCCTCATAGTTAAATGGATATAATAAGCCCCTCCTAAGGGCTGGTTGTAGGTTCGATTCCTACTGGGGGTACCAAATAAAACCGCTCTCCATTCGGAGAGCGGTTTTATTTGGTACCTTTTTACGGAAACGAACCTTCGCCTTTGGCGATGGTTCGTCGAAGCGGTCGAAAAGGCGCGATAGCCTTTTCGAACCGTGGAGTCGGGAGCAGGAAGGTTTTGGCGTTGCTGCCCGGGGCAGCCGACAAAAACGTCAGAGCGCACCGTTTCCTACTCTTTTATACCCTTTTCCATCCATAGACTTTTTCGCAAAATTTATTGTATTTCAAAAACAATTGTGGTAAACTGATATTGCCAAACTAATTAAATATGCAAAGTGGTATTTTTATCTATAGGGATATTATGCCCTTTTTTAGAATCCTGTATGAATTTGATAAAAACGCAAATTCTATTATGACAGGATTCGGTTAATACCATTTTGCATAATTAGTTTGGCGACTATCGGAGTTTGCGTTTTTTGTGCGGTTACTTCGGTAGCCGCACTTTTTTCTTTTAGGAGGAATGTGTAATGCATGCCAATTTCAAATTATTATCATTAAAAGAAGAAATCAAATTATCAAAAAAAGAGTTAGAAAGCTACTATGATAAGTTCAGAACTTTTGTTTTGAACCGCAAGTTAACTAATACCACTGTTGGTGCTACATTTTGGGGTCCCAAATTAAAAAAGATTACAGCAAAAATTGCAATTGCTGTAACTCATTTATTTTCATGCAAAAATGTTGAATGGGTATTTGATGGAACAGAACATATCCCAGAAGGTGCAGTGATTTTTGCACACATCCATCAAGGTATTCTAGATAATTTTGTTTGGATACCGGAATTAAATAAACATTGCTTATTACTACATGGAGCAGAAGTTAACAAACTATTATTGCTTTGTCAACTAAATACCGGTTTGATCCTAGTGAAAAAAGAAGATCGAAAGAACAACTTAAATGCCAAACTAGACATGATTAGACTATTACTGGAAGGACACTCAATAACATATTTCCCCGAGGGTACTTGGAATCTATCGCCAAACAAATTATATTTGCCACTTCGATTTGGTTTTTTGGATATTGCACGAAAAGCAAATGTTCCTGTTGTGCCGGTTGTCCACGAATATACATATAGTCAACAAACAATAACAAAAATACACTCTCGATACGGTAAACCGATCTATATTACCTTAGAGGATAACATCGATGAAAAACTAAATGAATATCAAGAAACCATAGCTACAATGTCCTTTGAACTTATTGAAGAAAAAGGGCTGTTTCATCGAGAAAGTATCAGCAATCATGATTATATTAATTTTCTGAAGAACAGTTATAAAAATCTAAAACTTGGTAAATTAGACTGGGAAAAGGAAAGACGAAATATTCATGGGGCTAATGATGCATTCTACTTATTCAATCATATAAATGATGTACCATTCAACGACAATGGAAAACTATTAGATACAGAAGAATCCATCAGATTAGAAAGATTGTTTAATATGAATAGATACAAATAATCTAATAAAAACACCGGCAATATCAACGCAACATAACGAAAACTTTAACCTTAAAAATCCCCTGACAGCAGGGGATTTTTTAAGTATTAGAAGTAATGCCGGTTGCCTCCCCATTTCTTTGATTGATTTTTCCATTCCATTATGGTATAATTCTTTTACATCTTATATATAAAATTAATACAAAACCATATTCACAGGAGAACCAAATGAAAAAAATCGGTGTTTTAGGTGCCGGCACCTGGGGCATTGCCCTTGCAAGGATGCTGGCTCTTTCTCAACATAAAGTAACGGTCTGGTCGGCGCTGGAGCGGGAGGTGGAAGATTATTCCAAAACCCGCAAGCATCCCAACCTGCCCGGTATGGAGATCCCTTCGGAGATTGTTTTTACCAACGACTTGGAAACCGTTTGCGAGAAGAAAGACATTTTGCTTTTCGCCGTACCTTCGGTTTTCGTTCGGCAGACCGCGCAAAAGGCCCGCCCCTTTATCCCCGATGGGCAGATCATCGTGGACGTTGCCAAGGGCATTGAGGCGGATACCTTGCTCACCATGAGCGAAGTAATCGAGGACGAATTGCAAAAAGACGGTGCCCACGCGGGCATCAAGCTGGTTGCCCTTTCCGGCCCCACCCACGCCGAGGAGGTGGCGCAGGATCTGCCCACCACAATCGTTTCGGCTTGCAAGGATCCAAAGACCGCCGAGCTGGTGCAGGATATCTTTATGAATACCTGCATGCGCGTTTATGTCAACGACGATATCCGCGGGGT
>JAFSBD010000150.1 GCA_017442025.1 Clostridia bacterium | reverse complement strand
GTGCATAACCCTGTTGAAACTGTGCCAAACTGCGGTTTTTGAGGGGTTTGCTTGTATAAAAACCTGTTGATAATGTGGAAAAATATATGGTTACAAATAAAATTATGTCATTTTACGGCGAGTAAAATTGTGTCGAAAAAGTCAAATAATCGAGGTGGAATTATGAAAAAAAGGGGCGCAGTCGGCACCTATCTGGTATTGGTGCTGGCGGTAACCTTATCGAAGGTTTTGGGGCTGGTGCGGAATATGCTTTTGGCCCGATTTTACGGCACCACCGCCATGGCGGATGCCTTTTCGGCGGCCAGTAGCCTTCCGCTGATGATCTATGATGTAACGCTGGGAACCGCCATTGCTTCGGCCTTTGTTCCGGTCTTTAATGAAAAGCTGACCCAATCGGATAAAAAGGAAGCGGAGCGGTTTGGGAGCAATTTTCTCAATATTACCGTTTTGATCGCGGGGATCTTGGCAGGGGTCGGGATCTTATTGCCCGAGCTTGCCATCAAGATCGTAGCCAGCGGCCTTTCAAGCGAGGCGATGGGCTATGCGGCGGTGCTGGTGCGGATCATTCTGCCGGTGATGTGTTTTGCCACCGGGATCTATATCTTTGTCGGCATTTTGCAATCCTATGGGGAGTTTACAGGCCCTGCCTTGATATCTTTGGTTTCCAATCTGGCGATGATCCTTTATTTTGTTGCCTTTAACCGTTATTTCGGCATCTATGGCCTGGGCGTTGCCTTTACTCTGGGATGGGTATTGCAGCTGCTCTTTTTGCTCCCCTTCTTAAAAAAGAGGAAATTTCATTATTCCTTTACCTTCGATTTAAAGTCGCCGGACATTCGGCGGGTATTGGTGCTGACCCTGCCCCTCTTTGTTGCGGCGTTGGCCCAGCCTATTAATCAGCTGATCTCCACCAATATCAGCTCCAATCTGGGCGAGGGGCTTTTGGCTTCGGTCAATTACGCCTATCAGGCTTACTTCATTGTGGCGGGTATTTTCTCCTATTGCCTGACCAATCTCTTTTTCCCCGAGATGAGCCGCTGCTTCTCCCGGGGGGATATCGATGCGGCCAAGGGCATCTGCGGCAATATGCTGGGCTCCATCTCCGCCATTGTTTTGCCCATTATGGCCTTTTTGGCGGGCAACAGCAAGCCGGTAGTCCGCCTGCTCTATGAGGGCAAAAACTTCACCGCCGAGGATACCGCGCGGGTGGCAATGCTCCTTTCGGTCTATTGCCTGGCCATGCTCTTTTATTCCTATCAGGAGATTTTAAATAAGTATTTCTATTCCATGCAAAGGGTCAAGCTCCCTGTTGCTACCGCCTTTATCGGTATCGGTGTCAATTTAGGGGTATCCCTTTTGGCGGTGCGTTCGCTGGGGGTCTACGGTCTGGCGTTGGGCACCCTTTGCGCTGCTTTAGTGATGGCGGCTCTGCTTTTGATCTTTACCGCGCGGGTTACCCCCGGGGTGCTAAACCGTGGCTTGCTCTATGGAATCGGCAAGGATATCGTTGCCGCCATGGGCTTATTCATCGCGGCGCGGGAACTGCGGATCCTGATCGAGGGCGCGGTAGAGGGTACCCTCGGCACCGCCCTGGGCCTGGTCGCAGGGTTGGTCGGCGGGCTGATCGTTTATGCTTTGATCCTGTTGCTCACCGGATCAAAGGAATTGAAAACATTGCTCGATCTGATGAAAAAGAGGGGCAAACAAGCGTAAAATCACTAAAAATGGGGCGGGAACAATCGCCGATTTAGTGAAAACTACAAAAGTGCGGCTAAAACCTTGACGAAAGAAAAAAATTCCGCTAATATAGTAGTAACAAACTATTAAAAATCAGGGGGTTCTCCTATATGTATTCTAAGACTGTGCAGGTAACAAACAGCGTTGGTCTTCATGCCCGCCCGGCTACCTTCTTTATTCAGAAAGCCAATGAGTTTAAGTGCTCCATCTGGGTAGAAATCGGCACCCGCCGTATCAACGCCAAGAGCCTTCTGGGTATTCTTTCCCTGGGCATCGTGAAGGGAACAGAGATTACTATTATTGCAGACGGTGCAGATGAAGAAGCTGCGGTTACCGCGCTGATCGAGCTGGTTCAGAAGCTGGACGACTAAGAAATGAATGAAAAAAGCACTGCACCGCAATATATTTGCGGTGTAGTGCTGTTTTTTTCGGAGGAATGATTATGCGTTATATTTTATCTCCCTCAATTCTGTCGGCGGATTTTTCCAAGCTGGCTGAGGATACCGCCATCGCGGTGAAGGGCGGTGCGGAATGGCTCCATATCGACGTGATGGACGGGGCGTTTGTTCCCAATCTTTCCTTTGGCGCGCCGGTCATTAAATGCTTGCGCCCTGCCTCGGATGCTTTTTTTGATGTTCATCTGATGATCGACCGCCCCGAGCGGTATATCGATGATTTTCTCAAGGCGGGGGCTGATCTGATCTGCGTCCATCTGGAGGCTACCGAAGAGATCGAATCGATTGCCGAAAAGGTGCACGGTGCGGGCAAGATGTTTGCCGTTGCGGTCAAGCCCGCCACCCCTGCCGAAGCCCTCAAGCCCTATCTGCCTCTTTGCGACATGGTCTTGGTTATGACTGTGGAGCCGGGATTTGGCGGCCAGTCCTTCATGGCAGATATGATGCCCAAGGTGGCAAAATTCCGCGCCCTGCGGGAGGATCTGGGCCTTTCCTATCATATCCAGGTGGATGGTGGCATCAATCTGCAGACCGTGATCCCCGCCGCCCAGGCCGGCGCGAATGTATTTGTGGCCGGCTCGGCCGTCTTTAAACCCGGTGAAACCGAAAAGAACGCCAAATCCTTCATTGAACGCTTTGAGCAATTCGATCGTTGATTAAGTAAAAGAAAAAGGACTGTGATTGTTTTCACAGTCCTTTTATTTTAGATCGAAGTAATTTCTTTAATGGCGCGTAGGATTCCCAGCCGCCCGCTTTCAAAGGTCAGCCCGCCTTGCAAGAAGGCGATATAAGGGGGCTTGATGGGGCCGTCGGCCGAAAGCTCGATGGAAGCACCCATCACAAACGCACCCGCCGCCATAACGACCGGGGAATCATAGCCCGGCATATCCCACGCCTCGGGAGTAACAAAGCTATCAACAGGCGATCCCGCCTGGATCCCCTTGCAGAAGGCCAGCATCCGCTCGGGCGAGCCTAAGGTTAAGGTCTGGATAATGTCGTAGCGCGGCGCATCGGGAGCAGGGGCGGTCTCGCATCCCAGCAGTTCACACATTGCGGCGGCATACATTGCTGTCTTTTTCGCCTGCAAAACAGTATGGGGTGCAAGGAATAGGCCTTGATAAAACTCTCTTAAAATATTTAAAGTACAGCCGCTCTCCCGCCCGATGCCGGGGGAGGTCAGCCGATAGGAGCAAAGCTCAACCAGGTCTGCCCGCCCTGCAATATAGCCGCCGGTGGGGGCGATGCCGCCGCCGGGGTTTTTGATCAGCGAGCCTGCCATCAGGTCTGCGCCGTAGTAGGTGGGCTCATGGCGCTCGCAAAATTCGCCATAGCAGTTATCCACCATAACAATGACTTCCGGGCGGATCTCATGAACAAACTGCGCTACCCGCCCGATCTCCTTGGCGGAAAGGGTGGGACGCTCCTGATAGCCCTTGGATTTTTGCAAAAAGACCATCTTGATCTTGGGCTCTTGCAGGGCCTTTTCCAGGGCGGGGTAATCGATCTCGCCGTTTTTGAGATCCAGCTGCTGATATTCAATGCCGAAATCCTTTAAAGAACCGTCGCCGCTTTGGGGGCCAAGGCCAATCACCTCATCTAAGGTATCATAGGGCTTGCCGGTAGCCGCCAGCATAATATCTCCTGTCCGTAAAACGCCGAAAAGGGCGCAGGTCAGGGTATGGGTGCCCGAAATGAAATGGGGGCGCACCAGCGCATCCTCCGCCTCCAATGCACGGGCAAAGACCTTATCTAAGGTATCCCGCCCGCGGTCGCCGTAGCCATAGCCGGTAGAGCCTGCAAAATGGCTTTCGCTTACCCGCTCCTCGCGGAAGGCTTCCATTACCCGCTCGGTGGTATAAAAGGCGATCTCTTCTGCCTCCTGCATGGCAGGGGCGATCATTTCCAGCGCCTTTTTATCTGCTTGCTGAATGTCGATCATGAAAATGCTCCTTTTTGTCAATATCTGTAAGTATTATATACCTTCAAGAAAAAAAGGTCAATAAAGGCTTTCTTTTTTTTATGGATTATGTTAAAATAATGAAAAAGAAATTTTTAGGAGATCAACCATGAAAATTTTAGCATTCGATTTCGGTGCATCCAGCGGCCGCGCCATGGCGGCGGAGCTGGAGGGCGGCAAAATAAAGATGGAGGAGATCCATCGCTTTTCCAATGATCCTGTTCAGGTGGGAGATACCTTTTATTGGGATATCTATCGCCTCTATCATGAGATCAAGCAAGGCCTGATGAAGGCAGGGCCTGTGGAGAGCGTGGGTATCGATACCTGGGGCGTGGATTTCGGCCTGCTGGATGAAAGCGGTCGGCTGATGACCAACCCCCGCCATTATCGCGATGAAGCCTATGCCAAGGTGGGCCCCGGCTTTTTTGAGGAAGTCAGCGAAAAGGAGATCTATTCCATCGCGGGCGTTCCCTATCTGCCCTTTAATACCGTTTATCAATTATATACCTTGCAGAAGGAGCAGCCCTGGCTGCTGGAAAATGCCAAGACCTTGCTGATGATCCCCGATCTTTTCGGCTATTTCCTCACCGGCGTGAAGAATGCGGATTTTTCCAATGTTTCCACCACCTCGCTGATGAATGTTCATACCAAGCAGTGGGATGAGCGGCTGATCAAAGCCCTCAAGATCGATCCTGCCCTTCTGCCCGAGATCACCTATGCAGGGCGGGTATTGGGAACCATCAAGCCCGAGCTTGCCAAGGAGCTGATGATCGAGCCGAGCAAGGTCATCTCCGTTGGCTCCCATGATACCGCCAGTGCGGTTTTGGCTGTCCCCGCTGAGGAAGGGGAGGAGACCGCCTTTATCAGCTGCGGAACCTGGAGCCTTCTGGGCTGCGAGATGGATGAACCCATCAACGATGAGGCTGCCCGCTTGGTGCGCTTCTCCAATGAGGGCGGCGCTTATGGCAATGTTCGATTCCTGCGCAATATTATGGGCCTTTGGCTGATTCAGGAAACCAAGCGGTTCTTCAAAAAGCAGGGCAAGGATTATTCCTTCGAGGATCTCAAAAATATGGCGCTGGAAAGCACCATCCCTTCGGTCATCAATGTGGACGACGATCGCCTTTCCCCGCCGGGCGATATGCCCGCCCGCATCCGCACCATCTGCGCGGAGATGGGCCAGCCTGTTCCCGAAACCGATGGGGATGTTATGCGGGTGATCTATTAGAGCCTTGCGGCAAAATATAAAGAAGCCGTTGCCCATCTGGCCGAAGTTACCGGCAAGAAATTTACTGCTCTGCGGATGGTAGGCGGCGGTATTCAGGATACCCTCCTTTGCCAGCTTTCCGCCAATGCCACCGGCCTGCCGGTTTATGCAGGGCCTGTTGAAGCAACGGTTCTCGGCAATATTGCCGCCCAGTTGATCGCTTTGGGTGCAGTTAAAGATGTGGCTGAAGCTCGCGCTCTCATCCGCGCATCCTTCCCGATTAAGACTTACTTACCCGAATAAAAAGGGCTTTAAAAATTGCCCGAACCGCAAAGGGCAAAGAAAAACAAGAGATTGAAATTAAATTTCTGCGTAAATTGGACTGTAAGGAAGAAAGACATCGCAAATGCGATGTCTTTCTCTATTTAAATGCCCTTTGCTACTTCCAAACCTCGCCACTCGGCGTATTTTTATACGCCGTCGGGCAAGCCTACGGCTCGGTTTGAAAGTTTCAAACAATTTTTATGTGCCCTCAAAAAAGTGGCTGAAAAAACAATTGTTTTTTCAGCCACTTTTATGCTTAATGCTCTAAATAGAATTTGACCAGCTCGCCCAGCAGTTCGTCCCGATCGATCTTGCGGATCAGGGCGCGGGCGTTATTATGGTTGGTGATATAGGTGGGGTCCTCGCTGAGAATGTAGCCAACGATCTGGTTCAGGGGGTTATATCCCTTTTCCTTCAGAGCATCATAAACGGTGGAGAGAACCTCTTTCATCTCCATCTGCTCATCCTTTTTGATTTTAAAGGAAATGGTTTCTTGACGCATATTTAAAACCTCCTGTTTGGAATATAGGTCTATTATATAACGAATCCCCAAAGATTACAAGCATAAAAAATAAAAAAGGGCTCATTCGAGCCCTTTTTTAAAAATTATTTTTTCATGGGAATGCCCTTGGCATCGAGATCTGCGATGATGGAATCGATCACCGCCATAACCTCTTCTTTGGTCAAGGTGCGCTCGTTATCCGAGAAAAGCAGACGAACGGTGATGGATTTACCGTTTTCGTCCTGATAAGTGTCGTAAACCTTAACCGAGCGGATCCAGGGGCAGTCTGCCTTCTGAATGGCTTCATGGATGAGGGCAAACTTTTCGGCAATAAAGGTAACGTCGATCTCCATCTCGGGATACTTGGAGGGCTCCCGATAGGTGATGGATGCGTTCTTTACCTTAGCAAAGGCGTCCACATCGATTTCGGCGAAAACGATCGCCGCTTTTTTATCGATCTTCTTGCTGATGGTGGGATGAACGATGCCCATCTCGCCCAGCTTTACGCCATCCAGCAAAATCGCGTTGAGATTGCGGGGATGCTGATAGGATTTGGTAGCCTCGATGGTCTCAAAGGTGAGGGTGGCGTGGCGCAGGTCATCGGTCATGACCGCCAGAATATCCCGCAACTCATAATAGAGCGCTTCCACGCTTTTGGTCTTATCAAAGAGGGTGATGCAAAGCTTTTTGCGCTCGTTGCAAAGCCCATCTTCCTTCAGACCGTCAATAACCCGCCCGATCTCAAATACGCCGAAGGAAGGCGCATAGGTGGCGTTGGTCTTGACCTGGCAGATCTGGGTGGGAATGATGGAGCGGCGGATGGTCTCGATATTGGGGTTGGTGGCGTTGACCAGCTTGATATTTTTCTCCACCTCAATGCCCAGCTCTTTATATTCATCATAATAAGCCCAAACATAAGAGTGCAATTCATGGAGGGAGAACCGCTTGACCAGCAGATCCTTCATTTTATCCTCCACCGTTTTTTCCTCGGCCGCCCGAACAGGGTAGAGGGGCGCTTCGGCGGTATGGATGGCAAAGTTATCATAGCCGTAGATGCGGGTGATCTCCTCGATGATATCGGCCTTCATGGTAACATCCTTGGTAGCGCGATGGGAGGGAACGGTAACTTCAAAAGAGTCCCCATCCACCGTAACCGCAAAGCCCAGGGCCTTGAGGGTCTTTTCGATGGTCTCGTTGGAGATCTCGATGCCGGTATAGCGATCGACAAATTTCTTATCAAAGGAAAGCTGACGCACCGGATAGCGGAAGGCATATTCATCGGTCAGCGCCGAGACCACCTGCACGCCGCTATCGATATCGGTCAGCAGCTTCAAGAACCGCGCGATGGCGGGAACGGTCATTTCGGGATCCAGGCACTTTTCATAGCGCATGGAAGCATCGGTTCGATGCCCCAGGCGAACAGTGCTCTTGCGGATGCTTACCGCATCGAAGGTGGCGGATTCCAGAGTCAGGCGGGTGGTATCCTCCACGATCTCGCTATCCAGGCCGCCCATGATACCGGCGATGGCCACCGGGGTATTATCGTTGCAGATCATCAGAGTATTTTCGTCGCAATTGCGATCCACACCGTCTAAGGTGCGGAAAACATGGGGCGCATCAAACCGCTTGATCCGCAGCTTTTCCACCTTGCGGGAATCAAAAGCGTGCATCGGTTGGCCCATTTCCAGCATCAGATAGTTGGTCAGGTCGGCCAGCAGATTGATGGCGCGCATGCCGCAATAGAAAAGGCGGATCCGCATATTAACAGGGCTGACGCTCTTGGTAATATTCTCCACCTGCAGGCAGGAATAACGCTGGCAAAGGGGATCTTCGATCTTCATATCCACCTTGGGCAGGTGATCGAAGGCCGAAAGCTCCACGCAATCCAGCGGCTTTAAGGGACGGCCGATCAGCGCGGCAAATTCGCGGGCAATGCCGTAGTGCCCCCAAAGGTCGGGGCGGTTGGTGAGGGATTTATTATCGACTTCGAAGATGATATCGTCGATCTCGAAAATTTCTTTGATGGGGGTGCCCAAAGGAGCATCCTCGGTGATGTCCATGATCCCTTCATGGCTGTCGGAAATTCCCAGCTCCCGCTCGGAGCAACACATACCATAGGAGGTATAGCCCGCCAGTGCGCGGGGGGCGATGGTGATCTCGCCGATCTTTGCGCCGATGGGTGCAAAGGCGGTCTTCATCCCAACGCGCACATTGGGCGCGCCGCAAACAACGTCGATCAGCTCGCCGCTGCCTGCATCCACCTTCAAAAGATGAAGCTTTTTGGATTCGGGGTGGTCGGCCACCTCTTTGATCTCGGCCAAAACGATCCCTTCAATATCGCTTCCCTTGAAGAAGATCTCATTCTCCACTTCCGCGGTGGAAAGGGAGAACTGATTGATCAGCTTTAATTTATCTAACCCGCTGAAATCGACAAAGTCGGATAACCAATTCATTGATAAAAACATCGCTTCATTCTCCTTTCCTTAATGATCGTCGGTAAACTGCGCAAGGGTCTTGAGGCTTCCGGAATTGAGGTCGCGGATGTCCTTGACGCCGTATTTCATCATGGCCAGGCGGGTCAGGCCCAGGCCAAAGGCAAAGCCGGTATACTCTTCGGGATCGATGCCGCCCGCTTTCAAAACTTCGGGATGGATCATGCCGCAGGGGCAAAGCTCCAGCCAGCCGCTATGCTTGCAGGAGGGGCAACCCTCCCCGTCGCAGATCAGGCAGCTGATATCCAGCTCAAAGCCGGGTTCCACAAAGGGGAAGAAGCCGGGCCGCAGCCGCACACTCAGATCCTTTTGGAAGACCTCGGAGAGCATCGTCTTCATAAAATAGATGAGGTTGGAGATGGAGATATTCTTATCCACCATCACACCCTCCATCTGGAAGAAGGTATTTTCATGGCAGGCATCGGTTGCTTCGTTGCGGAAGCAACGGCCGGGGAAGATGGCCTTGATGGGCACTCCATCGTTGATCAGCGCATCCTTATATTTGCGATAGATGGCATTTTGGGCGGCGCTGGTATGGCTCTTTAAAAGCTGGCCGTTTTCGAGATAATAGGTATCCTGCATATCTCTTGCGGGATGGTGCTTGGGGATGTTGAGGGATTCGAAGCACTCATAGTCGCTGACCACCTCGGAATAATTCTCAATAGCAAAGCCCATCGACTTGAAAATTTCCTCGCATTGACGCTGGACCAGGGTGATGGGATGATAGCTGCCCCGCTCCAGATTGGCGGGGGTGGTGATATCAAATTCGGGCATGGCCAGAATTTCCGCCTCCAGCTCCTTTTGCTTGATCTCTGCTAATTTTTCGGCGATTTTTTGCGCCGCTTCATTTTTCAGGACATTGACCTTCTGGCCGAAATCCTTTTTCTCTTCGATGGAAAGATCCTTCATTCCCTTGATCAGGCCGGTGATGGAGCCGTTTTTGCCCAGGTATTCCACCCGGATCTCTTCGGCAGTCTGCGCATCCTGCGCGGCGGCCAGGCGGGAGAGAAATTCTTCCCGAAGCTGTTCTACTTGGTTGTTCATACAATCTATCCTTTCATTGATTTACAAAAAAATAAAAAACTCGCCCCTATATAGGGGCGAGTTGAAAAAACCCGTGTTACCACCCTGATTTCGAGCCATATAGCCCGACACTCATTGCATTTCCCATAACGGCGGAATCCCGTTGCCTTTTCCTAAAGCACCGCTCCCGGGTTGAATATCAATGCCGCTCCTTCGCCAAGGTGCTTTCAGCCGCCGGCACCTTTTCTCTTTTGCGGGAATATCAGCATCTTTTTACGCCCGTTCAATGCGTTTGGATTGATTTTAACACAGTAAAGAGAGAAAATCAATAGTTTTTTTAAAGAATGTTATATTGAATTTATCAATAATATATGTTAAAATAAATTATTATGATTAATTACGGAGGGATAAAGCGTGGAAAATTTCATTGAATACAGCCTGCCCTATCGGCTGACCCCAATGGATCATTTCAAGCGAATGGGCTATACCATTGGATTGATGCTGGTGGGTGTTTTGGCTATCATGTATCTCGGCGTGATCGGAATCCTTCTTTGCGCAGGGATCTGCTATGTTTCCTATCGGGTGTTTCTTTCTTTTAACTTTGAATGGGAATATACCCTTTTGGAGGATGAGATCGGCTTTACCAAGATCATCAATAAAGAACGGCGGCGGGAGTTTTTGAAGGCAAGCATCGCCAAGACCGAAAGCTATGGTCCCATCGCCAACCGCCCCGCCTGCAATTGCAAGGTTCGCTCCTTTTTGACCAACCAAGGGGAGGAACCGGAATATTTCTGGATCACATATAATGCCAAGGGAGAGAAGGTCTGCATTTTATTTCAGCCCACTCCCGCGGTATTGGACGTTTTCCGGGTGAAAGCGCGGGGTAAGTTGAGATGAAGATTGTTACTCCTGCTCAAATGAAAGAGATCGATCGGCGTACGGTAGAATCTGGGCTCTTTTCCTCTCTTTGGTTGATGCGGAATGCGGCAGAGGCCCTTTCTCGGGAAATTGCTGCATGGATGGAGGAACATGAAGCAGATAAAGTTTTGATTCTGGCCGGTCCGGGAAATAACGGCGGGGATGCCTATGCCTTGGCTTGTTTATTATATCCCGATTATAACCCGGCAGTAATGCCGTTGGGGGAGGGAGCGCGTTCCCCCGATTGCGAATATTATTATCAAAAATGCCTCGAGCTGGGCGTCCCCTTTGAAACCGACCCGAGCGGGTATCCGCTGGTGGTAGACGGCGTTTTCGGAACGGGCTTTCATGGGCAGTTGCCTTCTTCGGTGCGGAAGGTCTTTGAAAAGATCAAGGCACCTGTGGCGGCGATTGATCTGCCCAGCGGAATGTATGGGGAAAACGGGCTTTGCGCCGAGGGTACATTGAAACCCTTCCTCACCGTTACCTTTGCTTTTTATAAGCCCTGCCATCTTTTGGCCGATTGCGGCAAGGTGGTGCTGGCAGATATCGGGATTCCTCAAAGCTATGCCGAGGAGCTCGATGTTTGCACCCTTTCGCCGGCCTTGCCTCCCCGAAAGGAATGGGGGCATAAAAACTCCTATGGAGCGGTGGGTCTTTGCGTGGGTGCGCCCCAATATTCCGGTGCGGCGGCGCTGGCATTGAAGGGCGCGTTGCAAAGCGGCGCAGGGCTGATTTATGCGGATGTTCCTTCGGAAATCCAGGTGGCTCTCGCGGCAAAATTCTACGGGCCTGTTTTCAAAGAGGCGGAGATCTCCACCTGCGATGCCTGGCTGGTCGGCAGCGGCCTGGGCCGAGAAAAGGCGGCGAAGGAAAAGGTCTACATCCTTTGGCAAAGTGAAAAAGCCTTGGTTGTGGATGGGGATGGTCTTTGGCATCTCAAAGATTTTTTCCCTCGTAAGGGAACAACCGTTTTGACCCCGCATATCGGGGAATTTGCCCGCCTGCTGGGAATAGAACGGCAGGAACTTTTGCAAAATCGCTTAGCTTATGCCAAGGAGTTTGCGCAAAAATATCAGTTGATTTTAGTTTTAAAGGATACCGCTACGCTGGTAACCGACG
>JAFSBD010000149.1 GCA_017442025.1 Clostridia bacterium | reverse complement strand
TTGTTTTTCTTTGTCGCGATATGAAAACAAGCCACAAAGAAACCGTTTTAATAAACCAGTTACTTCGCTCTGCGACTTCTATAGGTGCAAATTTACACGAAGCTCAATATGCTCAAGGAACGAAAGACTTTATTTCAAAACTTGAAATAGCTCAAAAAGAATGCTATGAAACTGAATATTGGTTAGAACTTCTTTTTGAGACGGGTTGTATGACAAAAGATATTTATAAAGATGTCCAAAATGAATGCGGTGCAATTCGCAGAATGTTGATTTCATCTCTTAAAACAATTAAATCAAAATAAATAGGTGAGTAAATGAGTAAAGAAATAGAAATAAACGGTTGTATTGAAGTTACTGATGAAATTACCATAGATGAAGTTACAGATGCATTTATAGATTTTATCGAATCTAAAGGTTGGTGTTTTGGTGGCGGATTTCAAGAGATAACGGACAATGATGAATCGCAAAAAGGACTTTAATAAATACTTAGTGAGGATGTAGAGGTTTTTAGGCTTGTTACGATGTAAGACAATGTTAAGAGTTGTGTAGGAATTTTCTACACAGCTCTTTTACTGTCCTTTATTGTACGACCCATATGCACCCGTTTTTTCGTATAATACAAAAATTTGACAAATTTTTTGGAAAATTTCGGACTGTTTTTTTAAACGAAAATGTTGCATTATAGCGTAAGATTTTATATAATAAAGTGTGTGTTTTAAGGAGGAGGGCAAGCAAATGGTTTGTAATTCAATATTGGATGCCATGGGCAATACCCCCATCATCCGTCTGCGCAACCTGCCCGAGCCGGATAGTGCGGATATTTTGGTGAAATTTGAAGGTTTGAATGTGGGCGGTTCCATCAAGACCCGCACCGCTTTTAATATGATCAAGGATGCAGAAGAGCGCGGCCTGATCGGCTCCGATACCGTTATCGTGGAGCCTACCAGCGGAAATCAAGGCATCGGCCTTGCGTTGGTCGGCGCGGTGCGCGGCTACCGGGTCAAGATCATTATGCCCGATTCGGTCAGCGAGGAGCGGCGCAAGCTGGTCAATCAGTATGGCGCGGAGGTTATTTTGGTGCATGATGCGGGCAATATCGGTGCCTGCATCGAGGAATGCCTGGAGTTGGCGTTGAAGATGCAAAGGGAAGATCCAAAGGTATTTGTTCCCCAGCAGTTTGAAAACCCCGCTAACCCCGCTATTCAGCGTCAGCAGACCGGCAAGGAGATCTTGGAGCAGGTGGATGGGCCCATCCATGGCTTTTGCTCCGGCATCGGTACCGGCGGAACCATCACCGGCATCGGCGAGACTCTGCGGGCGGTCAATCCCGATATGACCATCTGGGCGGTGGAGCCAGAAAATGCGGCCATCCTTTCGGGCGGTTCTATCGGCACCCATCTGCAGATGGGGATCGGCGACGGTATAATTCCCGCCATTCTCAATCAAAATATTTATGATGATGTCTGCATTGTTCGGGATGAAGAGGCGTTGCAGGTCTCCAAGGACCTGGCCGCCAAGGAAGGCATCCTTTGCGGCATCAGCAGCGGCACCAATGTGGCGGCCGCGTTGAAATTGGCAAAGAAATTGGGGAAGGGTAAAACGGTCGTTACCGTCCTGCCCGATACCGCGGAGCGGTATTTTTCTACCCCGTTATTTGATTAAATTGTTGAAAATATTTAAGGAGGAAAAAATTATGGATTCCAATGTACGTCCCGAATCGATGGCAAGAATTACCAATAAAGAACTTGCCGACGCTTTTATTCAAGAGCAGATCGCCGCTGTCCGCGCCCAGGTGGGGGATAAGAAGGTGCTGCTGGCCCTTTCCGGCGGTGTGGATTCTTCCGTTGTTGCCGCTCTGCTGATCAAGGCGATCGGTAAGCAGCTGGTCTGCGTTCATGTCAACCATGGCCTGATGCGTAAGGATGAATCGGAAAATGTCATCAAGATCTTCCGCGGGGAGCTGGATGCCAACCTGATCTATGTGGATGCTACCGACCGTTTCCTGGATCTTTTGAAGGATGTGGCCGAGCCGGAGAAAAAGAGAAAGATCATCGGCGCGGAATTCATCAATGTTTTCGCCGATGAGGCCCGCAAGCTGGAGGGCGTTTCCTTCCTGGCTCAGGGCACCATCTATCCCGATATTCTGGAAAGCTTTAAGCAAGCCGAAGGCAAAAAGGCAGTGAAATCCCATCATAACGTGGGCGGCCTGCCGGAGGATCTGCAGTTTGAGCTGGTTGAGCCCATCAAACTGCTTTATAAGGACGAAGTTCGCGTAGTCGGCGAGGCCCTGGGCCTGCCCCATGGGATGGTCTATCGTCAGCCCTTCCCCGGCCCCGGCTTGGGCGTTCGTTGCCTGGGTGCTATCACCCGCGACCGTCTCCATGCTCTGCGGGAGGCCGATGCCATTCTGCGGGAGGAATTTGATGTTTGCGGTCTGGCCGAGAAGGTCTGGCAATATTTCGTCGTTGTCCCCGATATCAAGAGCGTCGGCGTGAAGGACGAAAGCCGCTACGAAGGCTGGCCCGCCATCATCCGTGCCGTCAACACCAAGGATGCCATGACCGCCACCATCGAAGAGATCCCCTCTGCAGTTTTGCATAAGATCACCGCTCGCATCACCAATGAGGTGGAAGGCATCAACCGCGTCCTGCGTGATTT
>JAFSBD010000148.1 GCA_017442025.1 Clostridia bacterium | reverse complement strand
TTCGGGAACTCATAGACGAGATAACGGTTTATGAAACCGAAGGTGTTGGTAAAAACCGCAGTCAGAGGATTATGATCCATTACAAATTCATTGGGTATATTGAGATACCCGAATGTGGAAGTAATTACAAAGCAGATACACGAAAAGGTGTAGCCGTCGAATATATTACCAAATCCGCATAAAACAAAAGAGCAGGCTTTAAACCTGCTCCATACATAACGAAGAAACTCGAAATTACAAAAAAATCGAGTGTCCATAACTCAAATCCGTTATGAACACTCGATATGGTCCGAGTGACAGGACTTGAACCTGCGGCCTCTTGACCCCCAGTCAAGCGCGCTACCACCTGCGCCACACCCGGATAACGCTAAAATATATTAGCACAAGGGCGCGGGTTTGTCAACACTATTTTTCAAAAAAAGATAAATTTTATAATATTATCGGGATCGGACGATCGGCAATCACTTCATCGGGGCGGACGATGCAGTCTACGGCCACGATATTTACTCCCGCTTGCGCGGCATCGCGTAAGGCTTGGCCAAACTCCGGATGAGTCTGATCATTGGGAGCAACACCGGCGATCCCTTTCATCTGCACAATAAAAAGAACCATCGCTTTTCCGCCCGATTGGCAGATGGCGGCCAGTTCTTTGAGATGCTTTACTCCTCGTAGGGTAGGGGCGTCGGGGAATTTGGCGATTCCTTGGTCGTTGAGGGTAATTCCTTTCACCTCGATCCAAGTATCACCGACGAGAAAATCAAACCGACTGTTTCCACGTTTAACTTCGGCGCGAATGGGCGTATTTGCAGGGAAGAGCCCGCTTTTGGGCAGCCATTCGGCCGCAATTTTATTGGGTGCTTGGCTATCAATATTGATAATTTGACCATCCTGTTCAACTGCGATCAGATCATAGGCAGTCTTGCGATTGGGATTCTCGCTTTGCTCCAGCCAAACGGTTGCATTGGGGAGCAGAAGCTCTTTGAGACGGCCGGTGTTTTTAACATGGCAAATTGCCCGCTCTTGCCCGATTTTGATCTCGGCAATAAAGCGGTTGGGGCGATGAATAAATTTTCCTTGCAAAATATTTTTATAGTTCATGGTATCTATTTTAACATTTATTCACTAAAAGTTAAAGTATTTTTCTATAATAGACCTTTATTTTATTAATTTATTATGTTATAATGATACTAACTATAAAATGGAGTAATATGTATCATGATCATTTTGGGTATCGACCCCGGCTATGCGACGGTCGGTTACGGCGTTTTGGACTTTGATCGAGGGCGTTTTCGGGTTTTGGACTATGGCGCGGTAACAACCCCTGCCGGTCTGGATTTTCCCGAACGCTTGCAGATCATCTATGAAGGGATCTGCGAACTTTGCGACCGATTCAAGCCCGACTGCATGGCGGTGGAAGAACTGTTCTTTAATACGAATATCACCACCGGAATCCAGGTGGGCCATGCCCGCGGGGTGATCCTGTTGGCGGGGCGTCAAAAGGGCGTGGAGTTCTTTGAATATACCCCTTTGCAGGTCAAGCAAAGCGTTGTTGGCTATGGGCGGGCGGAAAAGCATCAGGTGATGGAAATGACCCGCCAGCTTTTGGGGCTGGAACGTATTCCGCGGCCGGACGATGCGGCCGATGCGTTGGCGTTGGCAATTTGCCATGCCCATAGCGCCAAATCCAATTTATGGAAGGTGAAAACATGATTGCAACTTTAAGAGGCAAAATTTTAGAAAAGACCGGCGAATCTGCCATTATCGAATGTGGGGGTGTAGGCTTCGGCGTTCTGCTCTCTCGCCACGGAATCGATCAGCTGGGCGCGGCAGGGAGTGAGGCTTTTCTCTATATTCATATGGTTGTGCGGGAGGATGCCATGGAGCTTTATGGCTTCCCCGATGCCGAAGAAAAAGAATGCTTTAAGCTGATCACCGGCGTATCGGGGATCGGGCCCAAAGGTGCGCTGGCGGTTCTCTCGGAGCTGACGCCTGATGAGTTGGCGGCCAGCGTTTTGATGGGGGATAAGGCTAATATCACCCGCGCCAAGGGCGTTGGGCCCAAGGCTGCGGAGCGAATGATTTTGGAGCTGAAGGATAAATTCAAGGGAATGACGCCCCTGCAGGTCAATACCGCCGCATCCACTCCGGTTCAAGGGACAGCCTCCAAGGCGCTGGAGATCATCGAGGCGCTTATGGCGCTGGGCTTTACCCAACCCGAGGCCAAGCATGCGGTCAATAATCTGGATTTAGAAACGCTCACCGTTGAGCAAGCGATTACGCAAGCATTGAAAGGATTCAGCCAATGATTGAGAGTGATTTTGAAAATCGTATCGTTTCCACCACCTTCGGCTCGGAGGATGGAGAGATAGAGGATTCCCTTCGCCCGCGGCGAATGGAAGATTATATCGGTCAGGAAAAGGCAAAAGAGAATTTAAAGGTTTTTATTGAGGCGGCAAAAGGGCGCGGTGAAAGCCTGGACCATTGCCTGCTCTACGGCCCGCCGGGCCTGGGCAAGACCACCCTTGCGGGGATCATTGCCAATGAAATGGGAGTTAATCTGCGGATCACCTCCGGCCCTGCCATCGAAAAGCCGGGCGATCTTGCTTCGCTGATCACCAACCTTCAGCCGGGGGATGTCTTATTTATCGATGAGATCCATCGTTTATCCCGCGCGGTGGAGGAAGTGCTCTATCCGGCAATGGAGGATTATGCGGTGGATATTATCATCGGCAAAGGCCCTTCGGCCCGCAGCATTCGCTTGGATCTTCCGCGTTTTACCCTGATCGGTGCAACCACCCGCGCCGGCCAGATCTCCGCTCCTTTGCGGGATCGGTTTGGGGTTCTTTCCCGGTTGGAACTTTATGAACCCGAGGAGCTGCGGGACATTGTAGTCCGCTCGGCGGGGATTTTGGGAATCCCGGTGGAGCCCGAAGGCGCGATGGAGATCGCCAAACGTTCCCGCGGAACGCCGCGTATTGTGAACCGCCTGCTCAAGCGGGTGCGGGACTATGCGGAGGTCAAGGGCAACGGCATCATCACCCGTGAGGTGGCAGACTATGCGTTGCAGGCGTTGGAAATTGATGCGCTGGGCCTGGATTCCATCGACCGCCGTATGTTGGAAAGCATCATCCGCAATTTTGGCGGCGGGCCGGTTGGCCTGGAGACCCTCGCTGCAACCATCGGTGAGGAAGCCATTACCTTAGAAGATGTTTATGAGCCTTATTTATTGCAGATCGGCTTTTTATCCCGCACCCCCAGAGGGCGGATGGTTACCCCCAATGCCTACCAACATTTGGGGCTGAAACCGATGATGCAGAATGCCGCGGAGCAGATCCGCTTTCAGGAGTAAATTTATATGTGGTTAGCAGATCAATGGAAAGATTATGAATTGCTGGATACCTCTTGCGGGGATCGGCTGGAGCGTTGGGGAAAGTATATCTTAGTTCGCCCCGACCCGCAGGCCATCTGGCAAAGCGATAAGGTGCGGGCGGAATGGAAACGCCCTAATGCCATCTATCGCCGCTCCAATAGCGGCGGCGGGCATTGGGACATCTATAACCTGCCCGAAATGTGGAAGATCGGTTATCGGGATCTGACTTTTCAGATCAAGCCGATGAACTTTAAGCATACAGGGATTTTCCCCGAGCAAGCCGTCAACTGGGATTTTATGAGCGATCTCATTAAAAAGGCAAATCGTCCCATTAAGGTGCTCAACCTCTTTGCCTATACCGGCGGTGCTACCATGGCCTGCGCCAAAGCGGGGGCATCGGTGGTGCATGTGGATGCATCTAAGGGAATGGTGCAATGGGCGAAGGAGAATGCGGTGCTTTGCGGCGTGGCCGATCGCCCTATTCGCTACCTTGTTGATGATTGCATGAAGTTTGTTGAGCGGGAGATCCGCCGCGGCAATACCTATGATGGTATCGTTATGGACCCTCCTTCCTATGGGCGGGGCCCCGGCGGAGAGGTGTGGCAGTTGGAAGACGCTCTTTATCCCTTTATGACAAGGGTAACCAAGCTTTTAAGCCCCAACCCCTTGTTCTTTGTTTTGAATTCTTATTCCACCGGCCTTTCGGCATCGGTGATGGAATACTTATTGCGGCTGACCCTTCCCGAAGGGATCGGCGGTTGTTTTGAGAGCGGCGAGATCGGCCTGCAAACGGCAGAAGGGAAAGCCTTTCCTTCCGGCTCGGTGGCTCGTTGGTTTTCGGAGGAATAAATGCCCAAGATTATATCCGTTTCAAAATTAAATTTCGCCTATCCGGCAGAAGAGGATCAGGTGCCTTCTCCTGTTCTTCGGGATGTTTCCTTGGAGATCGAGGAAGGGGAGTTTATAGCCATTCTCGGCCATAACGGGTGCGGGAAAAGTACCCTTGCTAAGCATTTCAACGGTGTGTTGAAGGCGGAGAGCGGAGAAGTGGTCGTCCTCGGCATGGATGCGGCAGACGATAACAACCTGCTGGAGATCCGCAAGAATGTGGGAATGGTGTTTCAAAACCCCGATAATCAGATCATCGCAACGGTTGTGGATGAAGACGTAGCCTTTGCCCTTGAAAATCTGGGCGTGCCTTATCCCGAGATGGTCCAAAGGGTGGATGAAGCGCTGGAAC
>JAFSBD010000147.1 GCA_017442025.1 Clostridia bacterium | reverse complement strand
TCGCGAAAATCCGGAGCTCGTAAAAGAGAATATCCGCAAGAAATTTAAAGATTCCAAGCTTCCCTTGGTGGATGAAGCCATCGCTCTCTACGAAGAGAAGCTCAATTCCAATAAGCGCGCCGACGACCTGCGCGCCAACCGCAACCGCCTTTCCAAGCAGATCGGTATGCTGATGGGTCAGGGCAAGCGGGAGGAAGCGGAGGAGATCAAGGCCCAGGTCAACGCCCAGGCCGCCGAGCTTGCCGACCTGCAGAAAAAGGAAGGCGAGCTGCAGCAAAAGCTCACCGAAGTAATGATGAAGATCCCCAATATCGTGGACCCTTCCGTTCCCGTTGGTAAAAACGACGAGGAGAATGTGGAAGTCGAGCAGTTCGGCGAAAAGACCAATCCCGATTTTGAGATCCCCTATCATACCGATATCATGGCCAAGTTTAATGGCATCGATAAGGAAGCGGCAGGCCGCGTAGCCGGTGAAGGCTTCTATTACCTGATGGGCGATATTGCCCGCCTTCATAGCGCAGTTTTGGCCTATGCCCGCGATTTCATGATCGATAAGGGCTTCACCTATTGCATCCCGCCCTTTATGATCCGCAGCAATGTCGTTACCGGCGTTATGAGCTTTGAAGAGATGGACGCTATGATGTATAAGATCGAGGGCGAGGACCTCTACCTGATCGGTACCAGCGAGCATTCCATGATCGGTAAGTTCATCGATACCATCACCCCCGAGGAGAGCCTGCCTCTCACCCTCACCAGCTATTCCCCCTGCTTCCGCAAGGAGAAGGGTGCCCATGGCATCGAGGAACGGGGCATCTACCGCATCCATCAGTTTGAAAAGCAGGAAATGATCGTCATCTGCAAGCCCGAGGAGAGCATGGATTGGTTCCATAAGATGTGGAGCTATTCGGTGGAGCTGTTCCGCTCGCTGGATATCCCTGTCCGTACCCTGGAATGCTGCACCGGCGATCTGGCCGACCTGAAGGTGAAATCCTATGATGTGGAAGCCTGGTCTCCCAAGCAGCAGAAATATTTCGAGGTCTGCTCCTGCTCCAATCTGGGCGATGCCCAGGCCCGCCGTCTCGGCATCCGCGTGAAGGGTGAGGACGGTAAGAAATACCTCGCCCATACCCTTAATAACACCGTTGTTGCTCCCCCGCGTATGCTGATCGCTTTCCTGGAAAACAATCTGCAGTTTGATGGCGAGAAGTATTCTGTTCGCATCCCCGAGGCGCTGCGCCCCTATATGGGCGGCAAGACTGTCATCGAAGAAAAATAATTTTAAAAACGACCATCTCGCGATGGTCGTTTTATATTGTTTCAAAAAGATACAGCATCAGCGGAATGGTAACGCAGGAAAAAAGATGGGATAACATGGTCATCCCTGCCGCCTCTTTGGTATCCCTGCCGCAGGCGGCGGGGATGATAATGGCGTTCAGCCCGGGCGGTAACGCCAGGATCAGCAAAATGCAGGTTTCGGTAGAAACGGGCAGAGGCAAAAAGGCAAGAACCGCGATCCCCGCCAATGGGAAAACCAACAGGCGAAAAACCGAAAAAAGATAGATCCCTTTCTCCTTTCGGATCGCCCGCCAATCCACCGATGCCACGCTGATCCCCGTTAGCAGCATGGCCACCGGCGACATACTTGCCGCCGAGGCGTCCAACGCCTGATGGGCAAAATCGGGCAAGGGGATCTGCAACAACCCCAAAATCATCCCCGAGGGAATGGATAAAAAAAGCGGATTCCAAAAAACCTTCAGCCAATCCCGCCAAGAGCGTTTTTGCACCCGCGGCATCAGCAGTGAGGGGGTCGCCCAGGCAAAGACCAGGATCCATAGGGGCAGGCTAAAGATCAAATATTCAAAAAAATAATCGGGATATAAAGCGGAAACCAAAGCATTTCCCATAAAGCTGAAATTGGAAAAGCAAAGGCCGTAGACATAGATATTGCGCATCTCTGCATCCCTGCTGCAAAACCGCGCAATGAGATAGGACGGAAAAACCGAAATTAAAAGAAGGATCAACCCATATAAAAAGGGTTGCCAGGCGGTTGCCAGCGTATCGGGGGTAAAGCGATCAATAAAGGTGGAAAGAATC
>JAFSBD010000146.1 GCA_017442025.1 Clostridia bacterium | reverse complement strand
CCCGAATGTACGAATGGGTTATTTGCGGCAGAATAGCGGCCTTTCGGGCGGAAAAAGCATGATGGAGGAACTGCGGAGCGTGGTGCAGGAAGGGCTGGATGCCATCGAAAAACTGCCCCATACCGCAGATCCCAAGGAATATACCCGCCTGCAGGCAATCATCGATGCCACCGATGCCTATCAGATCGACGTTCGGATCAAAACAGTGCTTAATGGCATGGGCTTTGAGCATTATGATCTTTCGATGGATGTGGCGGATCTTTCGGGCGGAGAGCAGACCCGCCTGGCTTTATGCAAGCTTTTGATCGAGCAACCCAATCTGTTGCTTTTGGATGAGCCCACCAACCATCTGGATTTTAAGACATTGAGTTGGCTGGAAAGCTACATAAATAATTATAAAGGGTCCGTTATCGTTGTCTCCCATGATCGGTTCTTTTTAGATCGTTGCGTCAGCGAGATCTGGGATATGCAGGCGGGCACCGTTCGGTGCTATAAGGGTAATTATACCGCCTTTAAGGAACAAAAAGAACTCTGGCTCAAGGAGCAGGAGCGGTTATATGAACAGCAGGAAAAGGAGGTTGCCAAGCTAACCGATTATATCGATCGGAATTTGGTGCGTGCCTCCACCTCCGCTATGGCGAAAAGCCGTCGAAAGCAGTTGGAAAAGATGGAACTGATGGATAAGCCCCATGAAAGAGAGCGGCGGCTGCACCTGAAATTTCCGTTGGATCGGGCCGGGGGCAACGATGTCCTCCAATGCCGCGACCTGACCGTTTCGGTAGGGGAGGAGCATCAGCTTTTCAGCGGCCTTTCCCTGCAGATGCAAAAGGGGGAAAAGATCGCCATTGTCGGCGGCAACGGAACAGGAAAATCCACCCTCCTTTCGGTGCTGATGGGGGAGCTTGCTCCCATCAGCGGTAAGATCCGTTGGGGGAGTAATATCGAGAAGGGAATCTTCCGCCAGGCCATTCAGTTTGAGAACGACGATCATTCCGTTTTGGAAGAGCTTTCTTTCCTCTATCCTCAAATGACCTACCAGCAGCTTCGCTCCCTGCTGGCGCAGGTTTCTTTCTTAGGGGAAGAGGTAGACTTAAAGGTGGGCACCCTCTCCGGCGGAGAGCGGGCGCGGTTCCAGTTTGCGGTATTGATGCCCAAGCGGTGCAACACCCTTTTGCTGGATGAGCCCACCAACCATCTGGATCTGCCCGCAAGGGAAGAAGTGGAGCGTAGTATCGCCGATTTCCAGGGTAATTTATTGGTGGTCTCCCATGACCGTTACTTTCTTTCCAAGGTGCCAACCCGCATCTTGAAGCTGACCCCCAAAGGCTTGGTGGAGCTCAAGCGGCTGGAGGATTATTGGGAGGAGCAGCCTGTGGAAATGTCCCCCTCGCCGCCCAAAGAAAAAAAGGCCGTTTCAAACGGCTATAAAAGCAAAGAAGATCGGGCCAAGGAGGCGGCCCGTAGGCAGGAGCTTTCCCGCATCGAGCGGCAACTTGCCGAAATCGAAGAAGAATTGGCTGAAAGGCAAGCCATCCTGGATGGCGGCTCTGCCGATTATAAGGTGCTGGAAGAATGCTGCACCGTCATGGAGGCGTTGCGCGCAAGCCAGGATGAACTAACCGAGCGGTGGTTGCTGCTGCAAGAAGAATAATAAAAAGGCTATCGGTATGATAGCCATTTTATTATTCGATTGCATCAAAGAGGGTATCGGCCTCTTCGGCTTTGATGAATTCCACGATCTTTTTCACCCGAACCTTGGTCTGCTTTCCGCCAAAGCCGATGGTAATAATATCGCCTTCCTTCACGTCGGTGGAGGCCTTGGCCACTTTATCATTAATGGTAATTCGCCCGCTGTTGCAGGCCTCGGTGGCAACAGTGCGCCGCTTGATGAGGCGGCTTACTTTAAGAAATTTGTCGATACGCATAATTTATATTCCTTTATTTTAAAAGCCAGCACCGAAGTGCTGGCTTTTTTAAAATTGATTAACCGATATAATCTTTGAAAGCCTTGCCGGCCTTGAAAGCAGGAGCCTTGGAAGCGGGGATGTTGATGGTCTCGCCGGTTCTGGGGTTCTTGCCGGTGCGGGCAGCCTTGGCGCGGACTTCGAAAGAGCCGAAGCCAACCAACTGAACCTTATCACCCTTCTTCAGAGCTTCTTTGATTTCATCCAATACAGCGGAAACAACGATGCCTGCATCCTTCTGGGATACGCCGGCCTTTGCTGCAACTGCAGCGATCAGTTCTGCTTTGTTCATTTTAATTTCCTCCAAAATGTAATTTAGTTATTTTAATCACATAACCAGGTGATACTTCATGAGATTATTATGCATCAAAACGATGCATTTTGCAAGCCTTTTTTGAAAAAAACTTGTTATTTTCCATAAGTTTGGGCGATTTTTTGTTGGTTTTTCCTGTGAAGAGCCTCTTCCGGGTCAATATTGGAGTTTTTTGCCATCGATGCCGCAGTAAAAAGCAGGTCGCCCAGCGTTTCGGCATTCGGTTTTTCGGCAAAATTTGCAGCGCTGTTTTGCAAAAGAGCGGCAAGCATATCTTTCTCTTCCGCCAGCTTGCCCGCGATCTTTTCGGCGCGGTTCAGCGCGGGGAGCGTTTTGGCAATGCCTTCCAACTCTTCCGTTAAGGTTTGCTGACCCTTTTCCCGCCGCTTGAGTTCCTGCCAATCCACCGCATCTTCCCCTTCGAAAATGTTGGGGTGGCGGAAGATCAGCTTTTTGCATAGGCGGTCATAGACCTCCTGCATGGAAAACCGCCCTTCGGCCTTTGCGATATCAGCATGGAAGAGAACCTGCATCAGCAGATCCCCCAACTCCTCGATCATCATCGGGTCGTCTGCCCGATCGATGGCTTCGGCCACCTCATAGGCCTCTTCGATCACGCCCCGACGCACCGATTGATGGGTCTGGACCCGATCCCAGGGACATCCTTCGGGGCTGCGCAGAAATTGGATCAGCGCGCAAACATCCTCGAAGCTGAAATGCTCCTGCTGCTTGAAAAGATCTTTATTCATGGATCCGGCCCTTCTTTTCCAGGAAAGCGCCGATCTTATCGCCCTTGGGGATAAAGGTCATATCCTCTTTGGTGAGAACTTTAAACAGCAGCAAAGCCGCAACATAAACAATTACGGCAATTGCTAAAGCAACCATTAGCGATAGGTTGGAAGAAAGACCTGCTATGCAGAGCAATCTCCAAACGCCATAGGCAGCGGCGCTGCAGAGGGCAGCGCAGGCAAAGGGCTTGAGAATGGTTGCCTTAACAGGCAGGCGGAAGCCGATATAACGATAGATGAATATCACGTTTAGTAAGGCGATGGTGCCGTAGCAGGCGAAGGTGCCTAAAGGTGCGCCCATAATGCCGATCTGACGCACCATGGTAACATTGACGATCAATTTCATCAGCCCGCCGATCCCCATGGTAAGGAGTGCAGTTTTTACCTTACCGGCCGCTTGTAAAAATACTCCGGTGAGGGAAACAAAAGCGACAAAGAAGACCGAGATGGCCAAAACCCGCAAGGTGGGGATGGCAACATCCCAGAAAGATTCCCTATAAAGCAGTTTCACGATTGGTTCGCTCATGGCGCTCATCCCCAATGCACAGGGCATGGCGATCAATGCCACCACTTTGGAGGAAGACCGCATATTCGTATAGGCCTCGGCAATATTCTTTTCTGCCAGGGCTGTAGTCAAAAAGGGCAAAACCGCGATGCCGACGGTTACTGTCAGCGTGGGAGGGAGGTTGAATAAAGAGGATGTTGCGCCCGCGTATGCACCGTAGACTTCTTTGACCATCTCGTTGTTAAATCCGTAGGCAGCCAGGCTTCCCTTGACCAGGAACATATCCAAGGTCGAGGTAATACTCATGACCGAGGAACTTAAGGAGATGGGGATCGCCAGAGTTACGGTTGTTTTGGCAATGGAACTTGCCGAAAGAGCAGGACGCCCTTCTTCGGCATGGTAACCGATCTCCCGCTCGGTCATAAATCGGATCAGGATGAAAACGCTCGCGGCAAAGGAACCGAAGGTAACACCCAAAATGCCGCCGCAGGCCAAGATCATGGGATCTTTAATGCCCCTTGCCAGCATGATGAAAACAATTCCAAGCCCCACTAATTTAAAGGCTGCTTCGATCACCTGGAAAATAGCGGTAGGGGTCATGCATTTATAGCCCTGGAAGTAGCCTTTGATGGTGGCAGTTACCGAAGTTAAAAAGATGGCGGGCGCAATCAAAACCAGGCAATAATTAAGGGTATCACTCTTAAGAACGGCGGAAAGCCAGCCTGCTGAAAGAATAAGAGCGGCTGTAAAAATAAAGCCGATGATACCGAAGATTCCCGAAGAGATGCGCAGGATCTTTTTGGGCTCCTGATAGCGCTTATCGACTAATGATTCGCTGACCATTTTTGCGATGGCCACCGGAACACCGCCGGTGGATAGAATGAAGAGCAGACTGAAAATTTGATAGGCATCATTATAATAGTTCATGCCCACATTATCGATCCAGTTTGCCAGGGGGATCTTATAGACAGCCCCGATCAACTTGACCAAAATATTAGCCACGGTCAGGATCATGGCTCCGCTTAAAAAGTTTTTTTGTGCTTTAGCCAAAATTTCACCTTCTTTTTGGATTTGAACGAAAGAACTTTATTTTACTTGCGTGCCGCAATGGGGGCAGAAGATATTTCCCTTTTCAATAGGTTTATCGCAGGCAGGGCAAACCTTGCGGTTGCGGATGGCTTGACGCTCTGCTTCTTTTTCCTTTAAGGCTTCATGCAAAGAGATCAGCTCATTGATATAACCATCGATCTCTTCGGCGGTATCCGCCTCGGTGGTGTGCGCTAAATACATAGCCTTGCCGATGGATTTATAAAGCCCCTCGATGCGGTTGCGGATCTCCGCGGCATCCCAGGTGGCAACGGTATAGTCCTTAACAATAACAGCCTTTTCGGTAATAAACTCCCCGGCCTTTTTGGCCTCTTGGGTGATTTGTTCTAAAATATCCATAATCGATGTCCTCCAAAAATTTATCATACATAGATATT
>JAFSBD010000145.1 GCA_017442025.1 Clostridia bacterium | reverse complement strand
CTTTGCCTTTCCCAAGCTGGTCTATAATGCGCCCCGCATTCAGAATGTGGAAGATATTGAGAAGGTGGGTGCATCCATTGCGGTGGATGATCCCAATGTGCGGATCGGGGACCTGATCTCTTATGTTCAGCCTGCGGGGATCAATTCCATGGCCTATAACTTTATGTCCAATATGATCACCACCAGCCGCGAGCTTTGCGGTGCAGGCGATGCAGTTACCGGCCAGATCAACCCCGAGCAGGCCAGCGGTGCCGCCATCGTTGCGGTGCGGGATGCGGCTACCCTCAACTTAAACTTTGCCGTTGCCCAATTGGCAAGGTTTGTGGAGGATGTGGCGTTGATCTGGTATGATCTCTTGCGCGCCTACCATCCTGCCGGATTGGCGGTAGAGGGTCAGCAGATCCCCGGCAAGCTTTTGCAAGCCTTGGAGCCGCGGGTGCGGATCGATCTTTCCCCCGCAAACCCCTTCTCCAAATATGCGCAGGAGCAAACGCTCCAAAATCTGCTCAATGCCGGCTATATTTCATTTGCCGAGTTTGTTGAGGCGTTGGAGGATGACTCCCATGCCCCCAAGGAAAAGCTGAGAAATATTCTGGCTGAGCGTACCCCTCTTCCTGTTTCGGAAGAATAATTTAAGTTTCATTCGCAGGTGAACAGCGCAAAAATCGCAAATTTTCGCAGGCGAAGAGCGTAAAAATCGCGAAAGGAGTTCCTATGAACGAAGCAACGGCTGTTGCCGAAACCACTCAACCGCAGGAAACTGCAGAGGTTGAAACCCCCGCCGCCGGCGGCGGGGAAGAAGGCGGGGGCGCAATGCCCCCCGAAGAGAGAGCCAAGCAGGCATCCCGCCGCAGAGAACTGGAGCAGCGCGCCAAGGAATTGCGCGCCGATGCCCGGGAAAATCAACTGCGGCAGGAGGTGCTCAAGCATCCTTTGGTGAGGGAAGCCATGACCTTGCTGGAGGAGACTCGATTTAAGCAGGATCTGGAGCGGGTGCGGGAGGTGTATCCCGGCCTGACCGCTCAAAGCCCCAAAGAGGTGGGGGAAATCTATTGCCGATTAATGGCAAGCGGGCAGGTTGATCCGATTGTCGCCTATGAGGCGCAAGCCGCCGCCGACCGCCGTCGCAACCCGATCCCCGACAATATGGTAAGCGCAAAATCGGCCGGAGGAGCCGCGCTGTATTATTCCTCCCAGGAGTTGGATCGCCTGACCGAGCAGGATCTCAAGGATCCCAATATTTTTCGTAAGGCGATGCTCTCTTTGTCGAAATTAAGGAGTTAAAAAATGTCTTATTCAAATTTTAAACCGATTATCTGGAGCCGTTTTATCCAGACCGAGCTGGAAAAGAAATGCAAGCTGGTGGATGATTGTAACCGCCAGTTTGAAGGCGAAGCCCGCCTGGGCGGCAGAGTGAAGATTCTGGGCGCCGTTGCTCCCGAGATCTTTGATTATGATGCATCCACCGGCATGAATACCCCCCAGACTCTGGACGGTGTCAGCGTCTTTTTGGATGTGGACCAGGCCAAGGCCTTCAACTTTATGGTGGATGATTTGGATCGCTTGCAGTCCAATCCCGAGCTGATGCCCATCGTTCTGGAAGAGGCGGGCCGCAAGATGGCGGTGGCCAGAGATAGCTATGTTGCATCCCTGGCTAAGGATAGCGCCAATGCAACCGAATCCACCCAGGTTACCACCCCCGCCGAAGCCAAGGCGTTGGTGGATGAGGCGTTGCTGATGCTGCGCGAGAACGATGTGGATGTTTCGGATAACGTATCCATCACCCTCTCTCCGTTTTTCTATCAGCTTTTCCGCGATTCTCTCACCGAGATCAAGACCAATAATGATGAGTTGATCGCCCGCGGCGTTGTCGGTATGTACGACTGCGCCAAGGTGGTGCTCAGCAACAATCTTTATAACGACGGTACCGACGACTACATGATGGTCCGTACCAATAAGGCCATCGCCTTCGCTTCCGCCATCGATGAGACCGAAGCCTACCGCCCCGAGAAATACTTCTCCGATGCGGTCAAGGGCCTGAATGTCTTCGGCGGCAAGGTGGTTCGCCCCAAGGAACTTGTCGTTATCAAGGCTCATAAATAATATATAGGAGGAAAAAGATATGTCTACTTTAGCAACCGGCACTCATTTGAAAGAGGGAGCACCCATTGCCGAGGCGGAAACCGTTACCCTTACCGAGGGTGTTGCATTCCCTGTTCCTGAAAAGGACTCCCAGGCGATGCTCTGCTTCGATAGCACCGCTTCCGCATTTGCCTATATCTCCGGCAACGAAAGTGTTTTCGGCGGGAAGGAACTCAAGATCTATGTTCCCAGCGGCAGATCTTATTGTTTGCTGGATCTGGGCCGTTATCAGCAGATCTCCGGCGAGGATAAGGGCAAGGTCGTTGTGAAATGCAGCAACACCGGGGTGAAGGCAACCCTGATCACCCTGCGTTAACATTTTGTTTTTGGAGATTCAGCCATGACAATTCAAGCAATTTTAAAACGCGCAACCGTTCTTCTGGGCGTTCCCGAGGGTGCGCCGGAACTGCTGCCCTCCAAGGGGCGGCTGTTGGCTGCGCTGGATAGCGCATTGGGGGAATTGGCTCGCTGTTTTCCGCTTCAGGCTCGGTGCCGCATCACGATTAACGATGGCTTTGCCGCCCTTCCCCCGCATGTGCTTACCCCCCGCGCCCTCCTTCGGGAGGGTGCGCGGGTGCCCCTTCAGTTTTCCGATGGACAATTGCTGGGGGAGGATGGGGATTATACCCTGGTCTATTATCGGGTGCCGCCTGCGGCCAGCGAGATGGAGGAAACCGAGACCCTTCCTTATCCCGAAGATATTCAGCGGGCTTTGCCCTTTTATTGCGCCGCGCTTTACGTTCTGGGCGAGGATGATTCCCTTTATGCTCAGTTGATGGAGCAATATAATACCAAATTGG
>JAFSBD010000144.1 GCA_017442025.1 Clostridia bacterium | reverse complement strand
CCCATCTTCATCCTCTGCGTTTTGCTGATGATCGCCACCCTGCTCTTCGGCAAGGAGGTCATGGGCAATAAAAACTGGATCGATTTAGGGCCTGTCAACGTCCAGCCCTCGGAGTTTGTTAAGATCGGGTTTATCATCACCTTCGCCAAGCACCTATCTTTGGTGCGGCAATACATTAACAACATCCGCGCCCTCATCCCCCTCGCCCTTCATTTCGGCATCATCGCTTTGCTGGTTTTACTCTGCGGCGATTTGGGGACCACCCTGGTCTTTGTTTTCATCTGCCTGGCCATGCTGATGGCGGCAGGGTTGCATTGGGGCTTCTTTTTGGGCGGCGGAGCGGTGGTTGGTATTGCCGCCCCCTTCCTCTTTGAAAATCTGGCGGAATACCAGCAGATGCGCATTTTGGCGGTCTACGACCCCTCCCTCGATCCCTTGGGCTATGGCTACCACACCATCCAAAGCAAGATCGCCCTGGGAAGCGGCGGGCTGACCGGCTCGGGGCTTTATAACGGCATCCAGACCCAATTCGGCATCCTGCCCGAAAAACAGACCGACTTTATCTTCTCGGTTTGCGGGGAGGAGCTGGGGTTTGTTGGTTGCCTGCTCATCATCCTATTGGAGCTGGCGATCATCTTCCGCCTTCTTTATGTGGCGCGCCATGCCGCTGATCATATGGGCTCTTTCATCTGCATGGGCCTTGCGGCCATGCTCTTTATGCAGGCCGCCGAAAATATCGGGATGTGCTTGGGGCTGCTCCCCGTCATCGGGCTGACTCTTCCCTTCTTTAGCTACGGCGGCTCTTCGGTGCTGGCCCTTTGCATGTCGATGGGGCTGGCAATGTCCGTCAATGCGGCGCGCCCCAAGGAATATTTCTTTAAAGATAAAACATAAAAAAATCCGCGCATCTGCGCGGATTTTTTTATTGAAAGAATGCGTAGGTTTTCTCGGTGGGATAGGCCACAAATCGGTTGATAGGTACACCCATCGCCGAAAAACGCTCTTCATATTCGGTCATAATATTGGGAGTATCGGTGCTATGGAGATCATAGGTCAACTCCTCCAGGCGGAAGCCCATCTCCTGAAATTCCTCCACCGAAAAATCAAAGAGGGGGCGGTTATCGGTTTTAAAGCAGATCTTACCCTCCTTTTTGAGCAGGGGCAGATAAGCACCCACCATCCGCCGATGGGTCAGCCGCCGCTTGGCATAGCGGGATTTGGGCCAGGGATCGGAGAAGTTAAGATAGATCACATCAGCGCATTGGGCGGGGAAATACTCCGTCAGTGTTCCTGCATCCAAACAAAAATATTTGATGTTTTGAAGTTCCTTTGCTTGGGCCTTTTCCATCGCCATCACCAGGCAATCGATCACCCGTTCAATGGAGATAAACTGCTTTTGGGGGTTTTGCTCCGCAAGTTCTGCAATAAACCGACCCTTGCCCGAGCCGATCTCCATCTCCAGCGGCTTTTCGGCATCAAAGATCTCATAAAACCGCTCCAAAAGCCCTTCGGTCTCGGCGGTATATTCGGCGCACCGCTCAAAGCGGATGGGCGCATTTTTCTTTTTTCTGATTCGCATAATATATTCTCCTAAAAATAATTTCTCATATTAACTTTCATCGATGTTTCGATAATAAGCCAAGAGCAGATCGATCATCTCTCCGTAACTTTTGATTCCCGATTCCTGATCGTTGGCTTGGAGATACTGATCGTAGATCTGCTGAGAACCCTCGCTGATCGCTGTATGGCGGAATTGATTCCAATAATCATCCTCCGCCTGCAGATCCCGCATCATTCCCTCCTCGCAGAGTTGGGCAATCTTCCGCGCCATATCTTTATCCTCTCCATAGAGGGCGTT
>JAFSBD010000143.1 GCA_017442025.1 Clostridia bacterium | reverse complement strand
CAGCTCGATGGCATCGGCACCTTCGATATCCCAGGAGGTATAGCCGGTGCAGAAGCCGCAACGGATAGAGGGATCGACGGCATCAATGGTGGCGCGAACCTCGCGGCATAAATCCCGCATATCATCGCCCATAATGGAAAGCCAGGCATCCCGCTCAACGGTAGGGCCGCCGCAGAAGATCTTTTCCTTCAATTCTTCGAGGGAATAGGCCTTGCCCAGCTTTTCTTCAAAAACCTTCATATGATCCGCGCAGAAGCAACCCATGCCCGGGCGGGCAGAGATGGTGAGATCATCATCCAGCATGATCATATCGGGCTTATATTCGGCCAGCTTTTTGATATAAGCCATCAGATCGCGGCGGAAGGGCTTACTCCGAGGACAAAATGCATCCAACGCTACCACGCCGGAAACCGAGTGCAGAGGCGTATAATCCTTTGTTTTTTCCTTGGACTTGCTCGGCAAGGGATTTCCCATACCGAGGGTGGTGATCCAAACGCCAAGTTCGATCCCGTTTTCATGGAAAAACGCAATATTTTCGGGGAGCGAACTCAAATCCGGATCGGTATGGAAACGGCCGGGGAAAACAAATATACGGTCGATCTTGGCGGCGCAAAGGTTCCGCAGCACCTCTTCCCGATCGGATTGGGCTAAAAAGCCCGGATATTTGGAGGAATACACTTTACTCTTCATTGGAAAAATCTCCTTTTTATTCATTGATTCGATTATAAACCATTTATTTCAAATTTTCAATATGTATAGCATTTTTCTTCTATCCAATTATCCAAAGAAAATGCTATATTTTTTCTTCTTTTTGCTCTTTTCTACAAAATTCATAAAAGGGGTTGAAATCACCGCTTTAGTGTGCTATAGTAGTGAAGTAATTTCTCGATGAAACCTTTGGATAAGACCGAAGGCGGAGAGGACTCTGGAGAATCCCATTCAATTGGGTGCCGAAGGTGCAAGGCTTTAAAAAGGCTGAATCTCTCAGGCAAATGGATAGAGGACATAAAAATTGCAAACTGCTCTTTTTATATTTGCTATCAACAGAGTCGCCGCGAGAAGTTGCGGTGATTTTTTTATTTTGTATTATTATTTTAGGAGGGTTTTTACCTATGCAAGCATTTTTAGACAGTTTGTTGAAGGTCGTTCAGACCATCAACATGTACACCGCAGACTACATTCTGATCGTCCTGCTGGTGGGCGTCGGTGTTTTCTACACGATTAAGACCCGCTTCGTTCAGGTTCGCTGCTTCGGCGAAGGCATGAAGAAGGTATTCGGCAAGTTTTCCCTGCGCGGCGGTAAGCAGGAAGGCGGCATCAGCTCCTTCCAGGCGCTGGCAACCGCTATCGCGGCTCAGGTTGGTACCGGCAATATCGTTGGTGCCTGCGGCGCGATCCTGATCGGTGGCCCCGGTGCTATCTTCTGGATGTGGATCATCGCGTTCCTGGGCATGGCTACCATCTATGCTGAGGCTGTTTTGGCCCAGAAGACCCGCGAAGTGGATGCCGACGGTAACGTCAGCGGCGGTCCTGTTTACTATATGAAGAAAGCCTTCAACAATAATTTCGGTAAGTTCCTGGCCGGCTTCTTTGCGGTTGCGGTTGTTTTGGCCCTGGGCTTCATGGGCTGCATGGTTCAGTCCAACTCCATCGGCAGCGCATTCAACACCGCTTTGGGCATTCCCAGCTGGATCGTTGGCATCATCGTTGCCGCGCTGGCCGCATTCATCTTCCTGGGCGGTATCAACCGTATTGCCTCCGTTACCGAAAAGATGGTTCCCATTATGGCAGGTCTTTATCTGATCGGTGGTCTGATCGTTATCATCTGCCGCATTCAGTTTATCCCCGAGACCTTCGGCATGATCTTCAAATATGCCTTTATGCCCCAGGCCATCATCGGCGGCGGGATCGGCTATGCTTTGAAGCAGGCCATCAGCCAGGGCGCAAAGCGCGGCCTCTTCTCCAACGAAGCCGGTATGGGTTCTACCCCCCATGCCCACGCCCTTGCCAAGGTTGATAAGGCTCATGATCAAGGTGTTGTTGCCATGATCGGTGTTTTCATTGATACCTTTGTTGTTTTGACCATTACCGCCATCATCGCCATCTCCACCCTCTATGCCGGCAACGGCCCCTTAGCCGACGGTATTGAAGCGGGGCTGGATAAGACCAACATGATCCAGGTTGCCATGGGCAATATTTTCTCCATCTTTATGAGCGATGCAATCGGCGTTAAGGTCGGTGCCATCTTTGTTGCCATCTGCCTGGCCTTCTTTGCTTTCTCCACCATCGTTAGCTGGAACCTCTTCGGTAAGATCAACTTCCAGTATCTCTTCGGTAAGAAGAAGGTTTCTACCGCCGTTTACTCCATCCTGGCTGTGCTCTTTATCTTCCTGGGTTCCTGCCTCTCCAACGATCTGGTTTGGGAGCTGACCGATATGTTTAACTATCTGATGGTTATCCCCAATGCGATTGCACTCTTTGCATTGCATAAGCTGGTTTCCGCAGAAGCAAATCAAAAGAAATAAATCAACCAAAGAGCCGATGCAGATGCATCGGCTCTTTTTTCTGCGAAAAAATAGGAAAAAGACGAAAATACTCTTGCAAATATATATTTATTGATTATAATATAGGTAATAACTCTATGATCAGGAGGATTTCCTTATGGAAACCAAAATCATCTATCGCCATCCGATCGGCAACCCCGAGCGGAAATGGAAGCAGGATAATTTTATTATCTCCACCTTTAAGGCCAATGCCAAAGAAGCGAAAAACCCTCGCGTCTCCATCCAGGAGGCCAAAAACTTAGGCTTCAATTTGGTTGAATTCGGCTGGACTAATCCCGCCGATTCCTATAAATGCATTGTTGCCTGTGAAGAGGTCGGGATCGACGGTATCTTCCAAAACTGGGATGCCTTCGGCGGATTTCAGACCACCGAAGGCAGCATGGATATTAAAGCGGATGAGATCAAGAAATTTCTTGAATTTACCAAAAAATACCGCAACGTTGCGGGCTATTACGTTTGGGATGAGCCCATCGGTACTGATCGCCTGACCGCCGCCGGCAAGCAGGTGGATGCCATTGAAAAACTGGATCCCGAGCGTCATGGATTCACCGTTGCTCTGCCCAGCTATAATGCCATCGCAACCTGGGAGAACGGAAAATATATCGATTACATCCGCGAATTTGCAAAGCTGATCCGCCCTGCGGTTCTTTCGATGGATTTCTATCCCTTCAAGCAATACCGTCTGCCTGAGCCGCCCGATCAATTGGATTCCAACAACATCTATTTGGATCTTGCCACCATTCGGATGGTTGCCAAGGAAAACAATATGCCCATGTGGTTCTATTTCCAGTCCCAGGGCAATCCCCACACCTATGAATATAATGACTTCACCCCCAACCAGATGCGCTCCCAGCAGTATTTGAGCCTACTCTACGGTGCCAAGGGCCTGCAGAACTACAATATCTTCTGCGGTGCTTTGAATTGGGACGGCACCCCCGGCCCCCTGTACCACGAGACTAAAGCGCTCAACCGCTACTGCACCAACTGGGGCCGCACCCTGATGGCGTTGGATAGCAAATTTGTTTTCCATTCCCCCGAAGTTTTGGCGGGCAATGAAACCTTCAAGAAGTTGCACAACACCACCGCCGAAAGCGAGATCCTGGCGGATAAGGATCTGCCCTTCCGCTGTTCCGTCGGCGAGCTGGCCGATGAAGAAGGCAACCGCTACCTGATCATTCAGAACCGCGACTATCGCGAGACCCGCACCTTCAATCTGGAACTGAAAAAGAAGTTCCGCATCTATGAGGTCTCCAAATTTACCGGCGATCAGAAGCTGCTGGAAAAGGTTGTTGCCACTTTGGACGGTGATTTCACCCGCTCCGATGATATTAAAAATACCATCTCGGTCAATCTTGGGCCCGGGGATGCTACTTTCCTGCGGTTCCAGGATGCTGAAGAAGAGGCCTTCCTCATCGATTACATTCTGCAAAAGTAAATATTTAAAAAAGACAGTTGCAAAGGAGCATACCCTAAAGGATAGTAAATAAAAAATCTCTCAATTTGGCTTTTTGGCATGATTGAGAGATTTTTATATGATAGTCGATATGCATGAACACACCTCGCTTTGCAAGTGATGTTCATGCTCGATATATTTGCAATCGCAAATTCGATATAATTTTGCAAGCAAAATATCGATATGATATTCATTCCTTCTCGCTTTTGAGCCCTCTCAAAAGCATTGCGAAGACACAGTCTATATCGAACTTTAAACCCCTCTTGCTATATGCAAGAGGGGTTTGGAGTATATCGAAAATTCCGAAGGAATTTATATCGAAGCCAAGTGTCCTTAAGAGCACTTGGCAAACGCAACTGTCTTTTTTTCATCCTTTAACAGCACCCGAAATAACGCCCTTGATAATGTGTTTTTGCGCCACCGCATAAAAGATGACGATGGGAATGATCGCCAAGGTCAAAAGGGCCATAAAAGCGCCGTAGTCCACCGTCCCAT
>JAFSBD010000142.1 GCA_017442025.1 Clostridia bacterium | reverse complement strand
GTCAAGTCCACCAAACCCGACGCGACCAAAAAGAAAAATCCTCACTCCCGAATGGGAATGAGGATTTTTTGGTTGCGGAGGGAGGACTTGAACCTCCGGCCTTCGGGTTATGAGCCCGACGAGCTACCAACTGCTCCACTCCGCGATATTTAAGTGCCTATATAGTATAGCAATGATTTTATGGTTTGTCAACCCTTTTTCTTTAAAAGTATATGAAAAAAACGGCAGATTATGCATCCGCCGTTTTTTCAAAATGGTCGATGACCTTTTGGAGGTTTTCCTGCATCAGGTCGTCAAGGTCCTTGCCATCTGCCAGAAGGGCGCGGGCGCCTTCCGGGATGGCGGATTTATCAAGGGGGTGAGGGTGCTTGCCATAGAGGCGGAAGAAGTTTTCGCGATAGAGCTTATCAAGGATCTCACCTTCAAAGCCAAAGGGCTTGAAGGGATACTTTTTGGTGGTTTCGGTGAAGATCTCGTTGCCCTCCAAAAAGGTACGCACCAGGTTGGTGCGCAACGCGTTATTGCCCTCCTCGGGGGAGCAATCGGCGGGCGGGAAATTATAGGAATCGGTACCATAAAGGATGCGGTCCTGATATTTTATAAAGAAGGCGCGGGCTTTTTCCCAATTTTGGGTGAATCCAATGAACATATCCCCGCCGGGGGTGAGGTCGAAACAGATGTTGGGGTATTTTTCCATTAGCTCTGCCGCACGGTCCAGATCGTCGCCCATGAAATTGAAGTGGGCAAAGACCAGAGGGAGCCGGGGAAACTTATCCAGGACATTATAGACCTCTTGGCGAAGTTCTTCGCGGGTGGGATCCTCGGGGCCGCAGTACCAGCCCTTGCGGATGGCGTATTCGTTCATTTTGGAAAGATCCCAGTTTTCGATGGGATCGCCCAGATGGAGGGTGATGGGGATCTGATGCTCTTCGCAATAGGCGTAAAAGAGATCGAAAACCGGATCGCAAAGCTTTTTGCCCAGCTTGCGATGAACAAACATCTTGCCCTCCAGCATTTTGACGCTATCGGCGCCCATGGCATGATAGCGTTTGATCTCTTGGAGATAGTATTCCGCGGTATCTCGCTCATCGTAGTGATGATCCAGGCCGACTGCGACATAGATCTTGGGGGAGCGAAGGGATTTTAAGTAAAAGGCGCGATAATTATCGGTGCGATCATAGCAGGGCATAGAGCAAAGCTGGATATGGGAAAGATTGAAATGGTCCATCATTTCATCAAAGACCTGAACGGTCGTTTCAAGGGGGAGTTGGAATTTTTGATGGACATGGCTATCGCAGATAGGCAGGGGCGAATAGCCATGCAAAGCGGCATTATTCTTTTTCATAATGATTCCTCCAATCTCCTTAATTATAGCAAGGATATCCGAATTTGCAAGGGTCAAAATGCCCAAAGAAACCGAAAAAATTTCGTTTAAAATAACGTTGAAAAAAACAAAAAAGGGGGCTATAATGTACGCAAAGAGCAGAACAGCTCTTTTGGAGGGGAAAATGAAAAAAATCTCAACCCAAGAAATGTGTTCCGGCTCGCTTTTAGGGCCGATCATTCGGTTTACCATCCCGGTTATGCTCAGCGGCTTGCTTCAGCTCTTTTTTAATGCCGCCGATCTGGTGGTAGTAGGGCAGTTTTGCGGAAGCGATTCGGTGGCGGCAGTGGGCGCTACCGGTTCATTAACCAATTTGTTGGTCAATTTCTTTATCGGTCTGTCGATCGGCACCGGCGTTGTTGTTTCCCACGGTTTGGGCGCGCAGGTTGAAAGAAAGGTTCATCAAGCGGTTCATACCGCCATCCCGCTGGCGTTGATCTGCGGGATTATCGTAACGGTGGTTGGCCTGATCTGGGCGCCCCAATTTCTGCTCTGGATGGACACCCCGCCCGAGATCCGCGCTCTGTCGGCGATCTATCTGCGCATCTATTTTGCCGGCGCGCTCTTCATGATGGTCTATAACTAAGGTGCCGCGATTCTTCGCGCGGCCGGGGATACCCAGGGCCCGCTCCTTTATCTGGCGATCGCAGGGATTTTAAATGTTATTCTTAATGTCATCTTTGTTACCGTTTTAGATATGAATGTGGCGGGTGTTGCACTGGCAACAACCATTTCTCAGGTGGTTTCCTGCGTTTTGGTCTTGCGGGCGTTGATGAAGCGAACCGATGGCTGCAAGCTGATCTGGAAAAAGCTGGGCATTCATCGGCGGCCGATGGCCCAGATCCTGCGGATCGGACTTCCCGCAGGAATTCAAAGTTCCCTCTTTTCCATCTCCAATGTTTTGATTCAAAGCGGCATCAATTCCTTTGGCGCGATCTGCGTTGCCGGAAACTCGGCCGCAAGTAACCTGGAAGGCTTTGTTTATATCTCCATGAACGCCTTTTATCAGACCACCCTGACCTTCACCGGTCAAAATGTGGGTGCAGGAAACTATGATCGTGTTCGCAAGGTTTTTCATACCGGGCTGATCTTGGTAACGATCGTCGGTTTGGTATTGGGTATTGGCGTTTGGGCGATCGGGGAGCCGTTGCTTTCCATCTATATTTCGGATTCTCCTGATAGCATCT
>JAFSBD010000141.1 GCA_017442025.1 Clostridia bacterium | reverse complement strand
GCCCTCGGCATCCAGCATCTTCATGGCGCCGGATTCCTTGTTGCCCTTGGCTTTGTGGATGTAGTTCATACTGCCCGATTCGGTGGTGATATACATCGTTCCGATGTTGGCTGATTGCATCACCACAACGGGATAATCGGTATCGTTGATAGTAACGGTATGGGCGCCGACGGTCAGCAGAGCGACGGCGGAACCGTTATCGACGGTATAGCCGTCGACGGCACAGAAAAGGGCATTATCCAACCAAAGCTGGAGGGATTCGGGATTGCAGGCGGTGGGCAAAAAGAGGTAGTACACCGCATCGTCGTCGTCATACCACCATTTGACCGAGGAAATGGGGCGCTCCTCCAAGGGCTCTCCCTCCAGGGGCGAGACCCAAAGAACGGGCGCATCGGCGGCCAAAACAACAACGGGCAGGCTGCCGATCAGGGTGACCAACAGCAAAAGGATCGCGGTTAGCTTGCAAAAGGTTGATTTCATAATTGCTCTCCAAGCGTTTTAATAATGTGCAGGGCATCTGCGAGGGTGGCTTTGCCGTCGAAGGTGCAATCGGCGGTCTCGGCAAGGGTCTGCGCTCCGTTGAGCGCCTGCAGCAGGGCAACGGCATCGGCGGAATCGAGGGTATCGTCGCCGTTGGCATCGCCGAAGAGCAGGCTCTTTTGCTCGATGGTGAGCGCCTTGCTCTCGGCCAGCTCCAGATTGGTTTTTGCGGCGGCTGTTCCCTCGCCCATGCTGCGGTCGAGGGTTTGGGAGGCGGTATCGCCTTGGTTGGCGATGGCATAGCGGGTTGCGCCGCGGATGGCGCCGCCGTTGGTGCAACCGTCGACGGTGCCTTGGTTGCGGGCGGTGATGCCCGCTCCGTAGGCGGAGGAAACGATCCACGCGGTGTTGACGCAAGCCTTGACGGTGCCGCTGTTGACGGCGGTGATGCCGGAGGCGGCCGCACCGATCAGATAGCCCGAAACGGAGCAACGCTCGATGGTGCCGAGGTTATAATCGGCAATGCCGCCCACCCGCTTGCCGCGAAGAACGGCATCCTGCAGGGTGACGTCTTGGACGGTGCCGCGATTGACCGAGATCAGGCTGCTGCCGCAGGTTGCGCCCGCAACGGTCAGCTTTTCCACGGTTGCGCCCGGGGCTACCTCCTTAAAGAGGGGAACCTGCAGGTTGGAAACGGTGCAATACAGCCCGCTCAAAAAGCCGTCGAACCGACCGCCCGAGGCGGTGATTTCGGAGGCATCCACGTTGGCGGTGAGATAGAAGCGGTTATTTTTCAGGGAGCTTTCTTTGGAGAGCTCCAGCAGCGTTTCCAAATCTTCGGCGGTGGCGATGGCATAGCTGCCGTGGCCATTGAATGCTGAAATAGAGGGCAGCGCCACATCGAGGGCGGGCGCTTCGGGGATCGCGGGATCGGAGATGGCGATCTTATCGGTATCCCAAACGGTGGAGAGATATTCGGTGCGTACATCGAGATAGTTGCGCAGGTATTCCACATGCTCCTCGTAGGTATCGCCGGTATCGGTATAATTGGCGGTATCCACCGAGTTGATAGTTTCCCAATAGGTGAAGTTCATGGCCGCCGAGGGGGCGAGCATTTCATAATACTCGTTAAAGGTGCGCAGAACGTTGCCCGCGGGCGCAGTTTCGCCGTTGACGGCGCGCTCCAGCAGCGGCTTGAAGTTGGTTTCCCATTCGGCGTAAACCGCATTGAGGAAGCTTTCTTTTTTATAGAGGTTTTTATAAAAGCCTCGGTTTGCGGCATACATCCCTACGGGGTCGGTGGTGCCGTTGTAGTTGCCCATGGAATTGTCGTAGTCCCAAACGGGGCCGCAATAGCCGACGGTGGACTCCGTATCGGAGGGCTTATAGTAATACTGGCTGGTTATGTCCGCGTCGATGTTCTTTG
>JAFSBD010000012.1 GCA_017442025.1 Clostridia bacterium | reverse complement strand
GGATCGCTTCCGGTGTCAGCCCCACCCAGTTCCATGCCGAAACCGTGGACGGCTATAATCCGTTGGCTGTGATCGATGCCATGGAGCGTAAGCTGGAGCTGCTGCGCAACGGCCAGGGCCCCGTTATGATGGAGACCGTTACCTACCGTTATTCCGGCCACTCTGTTTCCGACCAGAACGCTTACCGCACCAAGGAAGAGATGGATGCCTGGAAGGAAGTCGATCCCCTGCTGACCTATCCCGCCAAGCTGATCGAAGCCGGCGTGATGACCCAGGAAGAGGTGGATGCCATCCTGAAGGAGACCTCCGAGCGGATGACCATGATCTGCAAGGCCGCCGCCGATCCCGAGATCAGCCCCTATTGCGATTTCAAGAAGGATCCTGCTGTTGTGGAACGTTTGATGTTCTCCAACGAGGTGGTTGAGAAGTTTGATGATCGCGAGCCCGAGGTTACCGTTCCCAAGGAAGAGGCCGAAGGTTATAAGAAGATCAAGAGCAAGGTGCGCAACGTTGTTGATGCCAACGGCAAGCCTGTTTCCAAGATGAAGATGTATAACCTCCGCGATGCTCTTTCCGAGGTTATCTATGACCGTTTCTATGAGGATCCCACCCTCATTGCTTATGGTGAAGACTGCCGCGATTGGGGCGGTGCGTTTGCCGTTTACCGCGGCATGATGGATGCATTCCCCCATAGCCGCCTCTTCAACTCTCCCTTGGCGGAAGGTGCGATTGTCGGTACCGCTGTCGGTTATGCCCTCTCGGGCGGCCGCGCCATGGTCGAGTTGATGTATGCCGACTTTATCGGCTGCGCCGGTGATGAGATCTTCAACCAGATGTCTAAATGGCAGTCCATGTCCGCCGGCATTCTGAAGATGCCTGTTGTTTTGCGTGTATCCGTCGGTTCTAAATACGGTGCTCAGCATAGCCAGGATTGGACCGCGCTTTGCGCCCATATCCCCGGCCTGAAGGTCTGCTTCCCCGCAACTCCTTGGGAAGCCAAGGGCTTGATGGAAACTGCGCTGAAGGGGACCGACCCTGTCGTCTTCTTCGAGAGCCAGAGAATTTATGACGTGGGTGAGCAGTTCCATGAAGGCGGCGTTCCCGAAGAGCGCTATGAGATCGAGATCGGCGATGTGAATAAGGTTCGCGACGGTAAGGATATCACCATCCTGACCGTTGGTGCCGCCCTCTATCGTGCGATGGATGCCGCCAAGGAATTGAGCGAGAAGTATGGCTTGGAGGCCGATGTCATCAACCTCCACTCCCTTGTTCCCTTGAAGTATGAGAAGATCGTGGAGTCCGTTCGTAAGACCGGCCGCGTCATTCTGGTATCCGACGCTTGCGCCCGCGGCTCCTTCCTCAACGATATTGCCCAGAAGATCACCGAGCTTTGCTTCGACGATCTGGATGCGCCTGCTGTTGTTGTCGGCGCCCGCAACTGGATCACCCCGCCCTTCGAATTCGATGAATTCTTCTTCCCCCAGGCGGGCTGGATCCTGGATGCCATCCACGAAAAGGTTCTGCCCCTGCCCGGCTATGTTGCTGAAAACGGCTGCACCGAGGCCGAGGCTCTCCGCCGCGCTGCCAAGGGCGTATAATGAAAATTTTAAGAACAGCCAACGCAGGGGTTCTGCTGGAACTGGATGGGGTGAAAATCCTTCTGGACGGCGTTTGTCCGCCCTATCCGCCCTTTTTGGGTTGCCCGCCTGAAATCAGGGCGCGGCTTCTGCGCGAGCCCCCCGATGCGCTGGCGTTCACCCATCGGCATCCCGATCATTATGATGGGGATTTTGCCGAAGAATTTGAAAGAAAAACCCTCCGCCCGATCTTCGAGGCGGAGGACCTTTCGGTTCATCGGGTGGGGTCTTTAAAGATCAACCCCGTTGCCGCCCGCCATATCGGAAAGGTGGAGATCCCCCATGTTGGATTCATCATCGAGGGGAGCTCCTGCATATGGTTTACAGGGGACGCTTCGCCCTTGGTTTGGAAAAAGCTGGATCTGCCGAAGCCCGATCTTTTGATCGCACCCTATGCCTATGCCGCCACCCCTGCCGCCTGGAAGCAAACCCTGGCCTTGGGCGCGGAGAAGATCCTTCTTCTCCATCTGCCCCTGCGGGAGGAGGACCCTTTGGGATTATGGGCGGCTGTTGAAGAAACAACGGCGGGAGACCCCCGCCTGCTGATTCCCGAAATCGGGAAAGAGATTACCATTTAGGAGGAAATGAAGATGTTACATCCCAGAATTCTTGTTGCTAAAACCGCTGATGAAGCCGGCGTTCTCGCCGCCAACGAATTTGAAGCGGTCATCGCCAAAAAGCCCGCCGCCGTTATCGGCCTGGCTACCGGCTCTACCCCCCTGCCCCTCTATCGCGAGCTGATCGCCCGCGAAAAGGCCGGCAAGATCGATTTCTCCAAGGTCCGCTCCGCCAACCTGGATGAGTATAAGGGCCTGGCTCCCACCCATGAGCAGAGCTATCGCAAGTTCATGCAGGATAACCTGCTGGATCATATCTCCATCAAGCCCGAGAACACCATCGTTCCCCTGGGCCAGGCGGAAGATATCCAAAAAATGTGTGAAGAATATGAAGCCAAGATCGAAGAGTGGGGCGGCGTAGATTGCCAGCTCCTCGGCATCGGCCATGATGGCCATATCGGCTTCAATGAGCCCGAAGATCATTTCCCTGCCATGACCCATGAGGTCCAGCTCACCGAAATGACCATCGATGCCAATAAGCGTTTCTTTGAGTCCATCGACGATGTTCCCCGTGCCGCCATCACCATGGGTATCGGCACCATCATGGCCGCCAGAAAGATCGTTATGATCGTTACCGGCGCCGATAAGAAGGAGATTCTCAAGAAGACCTTCTGGGGTCCTGTCGATCCTCAGGTTCCCGCTTCCATCCTGCAGTTCCATCCCGATGTAACTCTCATCTGCGACGAAGCCGCATATCCTTTCAACTAAACACTTGAAATGGGCGATCTTTCCGTTTTTTTGTTCTCGCTGTATCGACATACAGCTTCGCCCAAAGAAAACGAAAATCTCATTCCATTTGAAGTGTTTCAATATTTTATAATGAATGAGAAGAACCTGCCCTTGGGCAGGTTCTTTTTTATGGTTTGGTGAGTTATACTATCAAGTGCAACACTTTAGCAAAACAAAATAGAAGTTCATACGAATCTCTGGTAGAATAAAGTTACCACACAATAAACACCGAAAGGAGATCCATATGAACTACCATCATCTTACCATAGAAGAACGT
>JAFSBD010000140.1 GCA_017442025.1 Clostridia bacterium | reverse complement strand
GGCTAGGTTTGAATCGATTCTGGAGATGGATGGCTTTACCGTTCCGGGTTCTTATAAATTCGCCTCTGGCGAGACCGAATTTTTGATCCTCTGCGCCGATGCGGCAACCCTGCTTAATAATAGCGATATGCTCTATTCCTATCCCCGCCAAAAGCAGTTGATGGATTTCTTCCCCAAATACCCTGCCATTGCGGGCGAGCCTTTTGTGTATACCCTGGTTAAGCGGGATGAGAAAGAAACCGCCGTTCTCTTCACCAATATCCATGAAGATGCCATCCTCGATGGCGTCATCACCCTGGATAAGGCGTATCAAGAAATGGAGATCTTCGGTATTGATGCCACCCTCGAGGGGGATAAGATCCGCCTGAACGAGGATTTCCATCCTTACCAATCCATCGCTATCGTTCTTAAATAATAAAAATCGCGTAACGCTTGGCGTTACGCGATTTTTTTAATCTTTCCCTTTTCATTCATATAATAAACAGTTCCCTGTTCGTAGGTAACGGCTTTGGCTCTCTTTTGCGCCAGGATGGTGGCTTCTTTTGTTTTGGGATCATACCGCATGGGGCAGCTTTGCTCGTTGAGATAATAAAGACATCCGTCTGCGCCCCCAAAGAGTCCATGGGCGGGGGAGGAGAGCAAGGTTTCGCACTGCCCTTCCGCCGAGATGGTCAGGATCCCCGCCGCAGTTCCTTCTTGGCTAAGGCCGGCGGCATATAATGTATCCTGCGTTGCCGCAAGGCTATGAATGGGAGCAGGCGTTTTGATGGTTTTATCGCCGCAATAGAGCGTTCCCTCTTCATCCACAATCCAGATTTGATCGTTGAAAAAAGTAAAGGTGCGGGCTTTCACGGTAGAGACGCGCTGAATTTTATGCCCGTCCCTTGCCAGATATTCCACCGCCTTTTGGGCGCGGTTGATAAAGTAAACGCCCCCTTCCGCCGCGTGAAGGGCTTCGGCCTTGATGCCGGAGATCTGAACCTGCAGGCCGTGGTAATCGGCATAGATGCCCTCATCGGTAGCATAGTATGTCGTATCAGCCCCTTGGGCAACTGCATAAGCGGATGTATCATTTTTAATCGCGGCGATCCCGCCGCGGCTAATGATCTTGCCTGCGCTTTCGGGTTGCACCTCTGTTGTGGGCAGTTCAATCTGCGCCCCATAGGCCTGCATGGTGGCATGAATGGTCAGGGGATCGGCTCCTAATTTTTGATAATTGATCAAAAGGCTGCGCAGAGCCTCCTCATCCTTGGGGTTTTCTTCCAAGATGGCCAACAGACAAAGATTTTGCTCCGATAAAACATCAGTTTTAGCCAAAAGGGCATGGGGATCCGGCCGCTTCTCCGGCAGAAAAAGCAGCAATAGAAGGGCGGAAACCAAAGCGATTCCGCCTACTATACAGCCGATGATAAGGGCGTTTTTTCTTTTTGTTTGTATCATGCAAATATAGTAACACAGAAATTTTAAATTTTAAACCCTCTATCTTGAATTTTTTATTGACAATTTTTTTCCATGGTGCTAAAATTTTTTTATTCTGATATAGGAGTGATGAAAAATGGCAATCAAAAATGCGTATCTCAACGAGTTGTATGCCAGCGTTGAGAAGAGAAACCCCGGCGAGAAGGAATTCTTGCAGGCGGTTTATGAGGTTCTGGAATCTCTGGAGCCCGTTGCGGAGCAGCGTCAGGATCTGATCGATGCAGGCGTGTTTGAGCGTATGGTCGAGCCCGAGCGTCAGATCAGCTTCCGTGTACCCTGGGTGGATGATAACGGTAAGGTTCAGGTCAACCGCGGTTATCGTATTCAGTTCAATTCCGCGATCGGTCCCTATAAGGGCGGTATCCGTTTCGCCCCCAATGTAAACTATTCGATCATGAAGTTCCTCGGCTTTGAGCAGACCTTCAAAAACAGCCTCACCAGCCTGCCCATGGGCGGCGGTAAGGGCGGCGCTGTTTTCGATCCCAACGGTAAGTCCGATGGCGAGATCATGCGTTTCTGCCAGAGCTTTATGACCGAGCTTTCCAAGCATATCGGCGCTGATACCGACGTTCCTGCCGGTGATATCGGCGTTGGTGCCCGCGAGGTTGGCTATATGTTCGGTCAGTATAAGCGCCTGCGCAATGAGTTTACCGGCGTTCTCACCGGTAAGGGCATTCCTTTCGGCGGTTCTTTGATCCGTCCCGAGGCTACCGGCTTCGGC